>JBJYWI010000138.1:0-62559 GCA_046259385.1 Anaerolineales bacterium | reverse complement strand
CAATCCAATCGGAACATGTCAAACTGGAAAAAATCTTCTCAGGAGCGGAATACCAGGGGGTTGACACCTGGCTGGCGGATGTCCACCAGACTGTCCGCCAAGCGCAGGAATTCGCAGCCGAAAACTGGCCCCGGACAGAGTCGGTGTCCAGCCTGCCGGAGGACCTGCTCGATCTCGAAAAGGAACTGCTGCGCCTGGTCCCGGATACCGTCCCGCAGCCACTTCTGGAGACCGGTTTGGGAACACTGCTCGCAGATTCTAGGGAAATGGATGCCGGATACAGAGAGATGCGTCTCAGGATATCCAGTGTCGCGAGGCGCCTGGAAGAAATTCAAGAGATTGAAAAAACCGCCAAAAACCGCTTAGAGAGTGCGTCTGGCGCTTTAAGCCAGGTCCGCTACATAGTCCGAAGCAATGAATTCCTGTCAAAGATTGCAGGGAAAGATAATGAAAGGTACCTCTCCGAGATAAAGGAATTGGAGGCTGGGTTGCAGGACAGGCGTGCCGGCAGCGTGGAGTCCAAATTAAAGCGCATCGATTCCGCCCTATCCAGGATGGAAACCAGCCTCAATAAATGGCTCAACCAGCTTAAAGAAGCGATCGACGGGAAAGTCAATCTGATCAAATCCTCCCTGGAGGTGCTTGACAAAGACCTTTACCTGGACGAGAACGCAGTTGCAGACGCCCGGGGGCTGATCCATAAGGCTGCCGATGCTTCCAGAGACAGCCTGGGAACTAAAGGCAGATACCCGATCGAAAAAATACCAAACCACTTAAAACGCAGCAACGATATATGGCAGAACGCCGCCGCGGTGCTGGGAGCTTTCCAGGAGGTCGAATCGCCGGTGCTGGAGAGTTACCGGGAAGCCAGCCACCACAGGGAAAACGCCCGCCGTTTGTACAAGGACTACGTTAAACTTATAAACAAAAGGACCAACTGGCCGCCCACCACCGCCGAGATCAAACCGTATCAGAGCCAGTACGAAGGGCTCGAGTCGGACTGGAAATCGCTCCGGAAACAGCCATCCCGGGCGATTAACCTGGTCGCCAAACTGGGCGGGTTCTCGACACGCTACCAGAAACTGGCGGTTGACCTTGAGCGCCAGACTGTTGGAGCAGGACAGGAGATTGAACGGGTTCAGGAGTTGGAGGATGAAATTTCTCGACTTGTAAGGAAATGGGACAACCTGCGCAAATCCCAGCGGGATAACAGGGATGTCAGCCAGGCTATCCGACAGCTGATCGATGAAGCAAAGAAAGAGAGCGACCGGATTAAACACGATTTTCTGCGCGACGAGATTGATTACGAACAGGTCATCCTGGATCTGGGAGGTTTGCTCTCAAAAATCCGGTCCGCTCAGGTCCCGGTTGACGAGGAAAATGCGCTGAATGTGGATGGTAAACTGCTGCCCTATGGCTGACCGGGGAACCCGAATTTTAGTGTAACGCTTGATTAAAAACCCCGTAAACTGGTAAAATGGAAATCTAGAATAAATGCCCTCGTAGCTCAGTGGATCAGAGCACTTGCTTGCGGAGTAAGGGGTCGCGCGTTCGAGTCGCGCCGGGGGCGCTGAGAATAAACTACAAAGCCCCGTTCCATAAACGGAACGGGGCTTTGTAGTTTATTTTCTTTAATTTCCAGCAAGTACAATAGTGAAAAATAGCTCATACTTATACATATAAACACTTAAATCGACAATAACAACAATGGTGAACCTTATATAGACCTCCAGGGAAATAACAATATAATGAAATACCACCAGGTAACAGAAATAATACAAAAACTGTTAACTGACTCCGGTTCGTGGTACGAGACATTTGAACACGAGCCAGTCAGGACCAGCGAGCAGGCTGCCAGGACCCGGCCGGGGTACTCGCTCCAGCAGGGTGCCAAAGCCCTGATCCTCAGGGTGAAGAAGTCCACCAGGGATAATGTATTTGTGATGCTGGTCCTGCCTGCACATCTAAAAATCGACAATAAAAAAGTAAAAGACTATTATCAGGCGAAAGATTTCCGGTTCGCCACGGAAGAGGAAGTGATGGATATAACGGATGGTGTTCAGCCGGGAGCGGTCCCTCCATTTGGAAATCTGTTTGAACTGGAAGTGCTTGTTGACCCAAAACTGCTGGATAATCAAAAGATTGTTTTCAACGCCGGCGACAGAAGGTTTTCGATCGCGATAAAATCTGACGATTATATAAAACTGGTAAATCCAAAGATCCACAATATAACTGCTTGAGTTACAGATAATGGCAGCCCTGACCAAATCCAGATACTTGAGCGGTCTGCAGTGCCTCAAGAGGCTCTGGATAGACGAGCACGCTCCAGAGCGGCTTGCATCCGCCTCGCTCGGCGAGCAGAGAATCATACAGCAGGGTATGGAAGTCGGGCAGTGGGCGCGCGAACTCTTCCCGGAGGGAATCCTAGTTGAAAGTTTGGACTTTAGAGACGCTGCCAAGAAGACTCATGAACTCATCCATGGCGGCGCAGGGTGTATCTTTGAAGCCGCTTTTCAAGATGGAGGTCTCAGGGTCCGCTGCGATGTGCTCGTCAGGCAGGGGGATAATTCCTGGAAGGTTGTGGAGGTCAAGTCCTCCACAAATGTGAAAGAGGTGCAACTTCCCGACCTGGCTTTCCAGTATCACGTCCTTTCAAAGATCGGCATCCCGGTCGAAGGCCTCAAAATCATGCATATCAACTCCGGCTGCGTTTATCCCGATCTGTCGGATTTATTCAGTTTTGAAGATGTCACTTCGCAGGTACTCGCCCTACAGGAAGAGACAGCCAGGAACGCGGATACATTTATAACCACCCTCAATCAAGACTCTGAACCAGGCATTAAAATCGGAAGGCACTGTATCAAACCCGGCTTGTGCCCGGCAAAAGAAACTTGCTGGGCAGGGGTTCCGGATTACTCCATCTTCACCATCCCACGCCTCAGCGAGGAAAAAATAAGCGACCTGGTATCCTCCAATTGCATCAGTTTAAATGATCTGCCGGTAGACTATCCACTGTCAGAGAAGCAGCGGGCATATGTTAAGGGTGTGCTCGACGGGGAGGTAAAGATCGATAGAAAAGCGGTCAGGGAGGTCATCTCCGGGTACGAATATCCCATCCACTTCCTGGATTTTGAGACATTGGATCCGGCTGTCCCAAGGTTCGCCGGGATGAGACCTTACCAGCAGTTTCCATTCCAGTACAGCCTGCATATATTGTATGAAAACGGAACCCTTAAGCAGTTTGAATATCTGCACATGGATAAAACCGATCCCAGGCTCCCATTGCTAGAATCCCTATTGGACCGGTTTGCTGACCATGGGGCAGTAGTTGTTTACAACGCGCCCTTTGAGCGCGGGGTGCTCGCCAGCCTGGCGGAATTTCTGCCACGTTATGCTTCGGCTTTAAATTCAATAACAGAAAGGCTTAAAGACCAGATGGATATCTTTAAATATCACTACAGCCATCCGGGGTTCCTGGGCAAGATTTCGCTCAAGAACGTGCTGCCGGTTATTGTGCCGTCGCTGAGCTACGAGAGTTTAAATGTGAGCGGCGGTTCGGACGCCCAGGCGGTCTGGGATACGATGATCCGCTCAACAGATATGGAAGAGCAAAAAAGGATGGCGGAGGATCTGAAAGCCTACTGCGCGCTGGACACGTTAGCAATGGTCGAAATCCACAGTACCCTGCTTGAGCTTTAACTGCTGAAATAATGATCAGATTCTGTCGCATCTGGGACTTTAGAAATCGATAAATCCCGTGATTACCTCCATTACTTCTAAAGGTCGCTCTGATTGTGCATTATGACCTGCACGCTCGATAATCTCTAGGCGTGAGCCCTCTATTCCAGCTGATAATGCCGCTTGATGTTCGGGCGGAAATTGAAAATCGTCCCTGCCTGCTAAAACCAGAGTTGGAACTTTGATTTCGTTGAGCCGATCCATAACCGTCCAGCCCTTAAGCAATTGACCGAACCCAAATATGAGCGCCTCAGGACTGAGCTTCATACGCGTTCCCAAGACGACTTCGCGGATGAGCACCAAAGGGTTAAAGCGGTGGTAGTATGCGCTTCCAAATCTCCGCATGGCTGTAACCATTTCATTGGGTTCAATCTGCCCATTAAAGAATCGTTGGGCGATCTTGACTGTCGCAAGACTGTAACCGCGTTTTGCAAGAATCTCAGGCGCGCTCTGTTGAACCCAGCTGCTATCTCCACAAGTGTCCATTAGCACAAGATGTGACAGGCTTTGCGGAAATCGAAGCGCATACTCCAAAGCGACCATCCCCCCAAAGGAATGCCCAAGCACTGACCACTTATCCACTCCTAGCGCCTGGCGCAGCGCTTCTGCATCCGCAGTCAGGTTCTCCCAGGTCATAGATGTTATAGCAGCTCTTTCGGAACGCCCATTGCAGCGATGGTCATAAAAGACCAGTTTAAAGTGATCCGAGAGAGGGAGAAATGGCAGCATCGTAGTGTGGTCGACCCCTGGACCACCATGCATTAATACTAACGGATGTCCATCTCCGGTGACTTTTACGAACAAGGAGATTCCTCTAATTAACATTTTTGTCATTTGAACTGTCCCAGAAAATTTTTTATTGATTCGAACATTTACAAAACACTCAAGCTGACTGTCGTTGAGTTGCTGCTAGAACTGCAACAATGATCCAGAGCACAGCAGCCTTCGCAAGGAGAAATATTAAGAGCCTCTCCCCAGACAGAACAGGGTCAATAACCCCTGTTGTAACGACTAGACTAACATGCATGAGCATCACAATAAGCAGACTTTCGGTTCGATCATAGACCCATACCATCAAAATTCTATAGGCGGGCAGCCAAGAGAAAAGGCGAGCTAGCAATAAGGCTAGGGGGAGCACTCCAGAAAAGCTGTCTATTTCCAAATTCACAAGGAAGTGCCAAGCTCCCCACAGGAGGCCTACAATAAGGCCGGTTTTGAAAATTCCGTGGTTCAACCTCATCTGTGGAACAGCGAACCCCGTCCATCCCAGCTCTTCAAAGAAACCGACAAAAAGACCTCCTAAGACCCACATTATCAAAAGAGCTGCCTTTTCATCCGAAGTGGATATCGCAGGGATAAAATGGTGGGAGTAAAGTGAAAGAACAATTAGCGCAACAGCTGTACAGATTGGGGCAGTCAGAAGCGCAACTGCATACCACCGGTTCCCCACCCGCCAGCGAAGCAATCGTGATCGAAGTTCACAAAAACCCTCCCTGCCAGAGACGAGACCTATCATGAGGACACCTGCTACACTTGGTCCGAGGAGCATGGCAATTATCAATACCCCCAGCTGTTCTGCAGTTGCAGGGATTCCTTCTGAACCAACCATAATTAGAATAGCACCCCATGAGATTACAAATGCCAAGGTAAAAAATACAACCAGAGAATGTAATTTAATAAAATGTTTGATCGCTGTCATAATTATCTCCAATCAATATTTGTCATAAAAACCTATAATTCGCCGAGCTTCTAAAAAGGGATGCTGATGGAAGAGGTTTCCAATTTCCGTTAACTTTTTATTGTATACCTATAAATACCGGCATTATCAGGCCAGCGAATATTCACCTGATCCGCAAATTTCAGCGAGGTTTGGTGCCGAAGGCAAATGACACGCTTTTGCTAAACCGAATACCCTGCCGGCACCGGAACTGCTCCAAATCAGCAAAGACCTGCTCCTTAAAGCCATCCAATTTTTCCGGATCTGGCACCCCCAAGAAATATTCCCCGGAGGCGCGTTCCATCTGATGCCACCAAGTGTCTAGTTCGGGGGAAACAAAATCTGCCTTCTCTACATACACTCGAATATCCTCAAAACCGCAATTCTTTAAAATAGCCTTTTGACCTTCTGGATTCTCCTTGGAATAGCATGAAAAGCCCGTTCCATAAGATGCTGATATATCGGGAAAATAATTCAAGAATTCTTCTACTATCCAATCAATGTCGCTTTGTTCAACCCATGATCCAATTCCGACCTGACCGCCCGGCTTAAGAATTCTAATCATTTCTTTCATCATTTTGCTTGAGTTTTTAAATTCCAGTTTTTCAAAGTCATAGAAGTCATCAAATCCCAGAAAATTAGCCAACGCATTATCGAATGTTTCTGGTTGGAAACCAAGCGCATTCGAATCCATTTGTACAAATCCAACTTTTTCCCTCCTGCCACTATTATTTGCTTCGGAAATGCCAGCATTGAAACCATCTTTATCAATGTCAATCCCCACTGCATAATCTAGATCAGGGACCTTATTCATGGCTTTGAAAAGGACGTTGCCGTCGAACGTTCCAATATCCAGAATCACAGCCTCATCCTGTATGCTCGCAAGTTGGGTAAGCCGATCAGCAAAATAAAACCAGTAATCCGGTCCCGGCTGACCTGACGGCTTGTATAAACGCACATAGATTTCCTGCATGCCTCACTCCCGAGGTTTTTATATGGGAAAACTAAAAATTCAACTCCATAACCTGCCCAAAGCAGAAGCCCAGCTTTTCAAGGGTTTCCCGAATATGCTCCTCCTTTAATGTCAGAGGGGGCGCGATGCGCAGAGAATTGCTGTACAGGCTGCCTTTGCTAGCGCATGGCGGATGTACCCGATATGGTTCGGGCCTATCCGCAAGGGCTGCTGGCTGGTTAGCGGCACTGCCACCGGCGATTTGCCGCTGTAGTCGCGCCTCAGGGCAATCACCTCCTGGTTGCCGGTAAAAACCTGGGCAGTGACAACAGCGGTTTCGTCAGCGTCTATACCGGAGGCGTTGAAATAAAATGACTCCAAATCGCCGGGAGTGATACCAGCCAGACCTTCAGTCAGGGCGACCTGGTTTTCGTGCGGGTACAGAGCGGAGCTATGTAGGAGTTTATCCACCTGCTCCTTGATGCGCTGGTTAACTACCGGGTTATTATGTCCGACGCTGGCTGTCAGGATTCCTCCGCAGAAACCCAAGTACCTCTCACCGTCAACATCCCGTACATATATATCCTCGCCGCGCTCGAGCAGTAGCGGTTCGGTGTAGTAAAGCAACTGGTTAGGCCAGAGGTAACCCTTTTGTTTTGCGAGAGTTTCTTCCTTATCCATAATTGATTCCCCTTTATTGATTTTTAAACGCTCAAATGCTGTATTGAATGAAATTTCGAATAGAAAATGAATCAAGAGAAGGGTTGCCTTTACGCACATACATCCGTTTTTCGGAAAGATCCATAACCACTGTCGCAAGTGTACCTATATACCCCAGCCCGGACTGGATATCCGGCTTATAGCATGCCAGGACGGAACCCTCCCCACCCGGACATTCGGAAAGGATAGACACCATTTTCTTCCGGGAGTAATCCCGGCTTGTCGCAAAGGCTTTCTTCACCGCATTAAACCGGGCTATAGATCCGGCCAAATTGGTGCTTTCGACCTGAAGACCAGCCCTAGCATGAATCAAGTGATTGGTATGCACGTAAGCAGGATCTTCAATTTTATGGAAAACGGAACCTTCGCCGTAAAACTCTACATCAAAGCCCGAACCACCCTGGCAGACGATCAGGTTGCTGGCTTTGCCGCCTCCAGACCGGTAGATGGCATTCTTTGCCTCATCAAGCGATCCCGATTCAAGGACAGCACGCAGTAGGATATGTACTGGTATGCCAGAAAAATGGATCCCGGGCACCCAGTGAATATTGAGAGTCACACCCAGACCGAGGTTGTTCATGCCGATCTTACCAATTATTCCAGCCTCGGTGAGCTGAAGGGTACTTATCCCAGACGGGAGATCGATCTGCATGATCACAAAATTATCCAGGAGGGATTCAGCCCAATCCCAGGTCTGGCCAATCAAACCAACTTCCGGGAAAGCAACCGCGGTGCACTCATTAATCTGCCCCGCGAGTGTGAGTTCGGTCCTGGCGTTCAGGGCATATAACCATAATGGCTCAGATATTCCTGCGCCTAGGGCGATGGAGTCAATTTCGACTGCAAACTCCGGATTATAAGATTTAATTGCTTTTCTGAAGAAGTCTGCAGATTTCAAAATCCTGGATTCGTCCCCCAATCTGGCGAGAAACAGGGCTTTATAAAATTCAATATTGCGCCTGACCTGCTGCTTCAACAAAAGCCCATGTGCAAATCCGATCTCCTCATGAGAGCCGGACAGCTTTAATCTGGTGACTGTTTCTGGCATTCTCTTCCTTTCTTGATCGAGTTTTAAATTGTGATGAAGCTTGACCACAATTCAATATTGCATTGTGGACCTATCAGCACGGATTAAAGATCAAACGTGCGTTAAAGAAAATTTTTAGGAAAATTATAACCGGGTGGAGTTTATTCACAGATACGACTATTATAAAAGTGGGAACGATGGTTTATACTTGAATCGTTTTAAAACCCACCCGTGAAGCACCTTAATTCACTCTCCTCCGGATGGGCCTCTGATTGAGAGAACTGTGCAAATCCACCTGAAATTGTATTCCATTCTGCGCGAAAAACTTCCCCCGGATGCAAAAGGTCGGGCGGTGATAGATCTTGATGAAGGCGCAACTCTGGAAGACCTGCTGGAAAAACTAAAAATCCATAGCAGGGTTGTTATCAGCGTTAATAATAAACACGAAACGAATCAATCGCGGCTGCTAAAAAACGGTGATCAGGTTAAAATATTCTCATCCATCAGCGGAGGATAATTTCAGACCTTCTGTTTACAGTGAAATAAAAGGTTCAAACTTTCCGGCTTAAATATATCGAATTTCTGGACCAGTGAGACCTTTTTAAATTACAAAATTTTATTGGAGCTAATAATGAGCGAACTCGTTCTGGTTCTGAAGAGCAGCCCACGGGTTAAGGGAAACAGCAACACCCTCGCTGGACAGTTAGAAGCGGGGGCAAAAGCCGCTGGAGCTAGTATCAAGAGCTTCATGCTGCATGACATGGACATTCGTCCATGCGATGCTTGCGACGAATGCCAGGATACCGGTGTGTGCATTATTAATGATGAAATGCAACGAATCTACCCTCTGCTTGAGAGAGCCAGCTCGATCGTCGTTGCCAGTCCGGTATACTGGTTCACAATCAGCGCCCAGGCGAAAGCATGCATCGACCGCTGGTATGCCCTTTCCCATACGCCTGGAAAATTTCAAAACAAACGATTTGGTTTCATCCTGACCTACGCCGACAGCGACCTGTACACTTCCGGGGGAATCAACGCCATCCACACCTATGAATCAATGTGCCGTTACTTAAAGGCGCAGATCGCGGGCATGGTTTACGGAAGCGCGGATGAGATCGGGGATATTAAGAATCAACCCGACCTTATGCAGCGCGCTTACCAGCTCGGACATGAACTGGGCACAAGCGCAAACATGACAGGATAATAATTACAGACCTATTTTTTTACACAAAGGAGATCCAACCATGATATATGGTTACAACGGGAAAATCCTGCACGTCGACCTCATAAACAGTAAGTTTGAGGTGGAAGAACCCGGGGAGTCCTTCTACCGGAAATACATGGGAGGCAGCGCACTTGCGTTGCATTATTTGCTCAATGAGATCCCATCCGGTGCAGATCCGCTTGGACCCGACAATGTGCTGGTGCTTGCGCTCAGCGTAGTAACCGGCGCGGCTATATCAGGCCAGAGCCGGATGACCGCGGCAGCCAAGTCCCCCCTGACCAGCGCAGTCGGCGACTCCCAGGGCGGAGGCTTCTTTCCGGCTGAACTCAAATTTGCCGGTTTCGATGCGATTGTTATAAAAGGGAAAGCTGAAAAGCCGGTTTATCTTTGGATCAACGAGGGCAGCTATGAACTACGCGACGCCAGTCACCTTTGGGGAAAAATCACAGGAGAGGCAGAGCGAGCCATCAAAGAGGAGCTGGGAGACGATAAAATCGAGGTTCTTCAGGTTGGCCCAGCAGGAGAGAACGGCGTGCGCTTTGCAGGTATCTTCAGCATGTCAAATCGTGCAAATGGACGCACCGGTATGGGTGCAGTGATGGGTTCCAAAAACCTCAAAGCGGTCGCAGTGCGGGGTAAGAATCGCCCGCCGATTTTCGATAAGTCCGCGCTCAACGAGCTGGCCAAGTGGGGCGCAGCGAACCTGGAAGATTCGGATATTGCCGGTCTTGCGAAGTACGGAACCGCAGAGACCACCGGCTCGAATCAGACATCCGGGACCCTGCCAACATACAACTTCAACAGCGGTGTTTTTGACGGCTGGGAAGCGATCGATGGGACGACCATGTACGATACCGTGTTAAGAGGCTCAGCCGAAGGCAAGCAGGACCGCCTTGGGAGGGACACCTGCTACGCCTGTACGGTTCGCTGTAAACGGGTGGTAGAGATTCCTGAAGGGCAGTATAAAGTCGACCCGCATTACGGCGGACCTGAATACGAAACAACCTCAACCTTCGGTAATTACTGCGCTATCGATGATCTGCCTGCTATTTGTAAAGCCAATGAACTCTGCAACAAGTATGGTATGGATACGATATCCTGCGGGGCGACCATCGCCTGGGCTTTCGAAGCATTTAACGCAGGGGTATTGACCCTCGAAGATACAGACGGGCTTGACCTGACCTGGGGCAATGCTGATGGTATGGTCAGGCTGACTGAAAAAATCGGAAAACGAGAAGGTTTCGGAGATCTGCTGGCGGAGGGGTCAGAGCGGGCTGCCCAAAGGATCGGGCGCGGGACAGATGCTTTCCTGATCACATGCCGGGGACAGGAGGCACCTGCCCACATGCCGCGGGTTAAACGCTCCCTGGCGGTCATTTATGCTGCCAACCCCTTCGGCGCTGACCATCAGAGCAGTGAACATGATCCGGCAATCGAGGACGATTTCGAATGCTACACCGCGCGGATGGCAGTCCTGGGTTTTGACGAGCGTACAGAAACCCGCTCGTTGAGTCCGGAAAAAATCCGCTTCGCAGCTGCCTCGCAGCGGATGTACAGCGCTATGGACAGTCTTAACCTTTGCCAGTTTGTCTACGGTCCAGCCTGGCAGCTTTACGGACCGGATGAGATGGTCAAAATGGTGCGAGCGGTAACCGGATGGGAAGATTTAACTATAGAGGAAATCCAGAAAGTCGGCGAGCGGCGCATAAATATGATGCGGGCTTTCAATGCTCGGGAGGGATTTGACCGCCAGAACGATAAGCTGCCCGAAAAATTGTTTAAACCTTTGAAAGGTGGCGTGAGCGATGGTTGGAAGCTCGACCGTGATGAGTTGCGGGCTGCCATGGACAATTATTACCAGGCTTGCGGCTGGGACGTTAACACAGGCAACCCGACCCGGGCCAGGTTGGAAGAGCTGGAATTGGGCTGGGTAGCAGACCAGTTAGGCGTTAGTTAAGCTAAAAGGCTACAATCCGTACACTCCCGGAATGAACTTACTGGAGAATTTCCTGGTCCACTCGAATACCGCGTTTCTCCAGTTCGGCGAAAAAGATACCGGGTTCAAGAACAGATTCCGGGGCAAGTACACCTTTTTCCCGGATATCCCCGCAAGCGATCATCTGTGCTCCAATGCTCAGTGGGATAGCGATGTTTTTGTAATAAGCCGCTTTTCCGCCCCATTCCTCCATAGGTGGGTGCTCGCTCCAGTGCCGGATCGTTATTTTTTCCCCTTTCCGAATACCAATCACATCAACAACCAAGCCGTACGCCCACAGTGGAGTCTGTTTGGTCTCGGGAAGGGCAAGTAATATTTCATGCATCATTTCAAATGCGGTTGTCTCAATCCCTTTAACCCTGATCGGCTCCTCGCTGTAAAGTCCGGATTCTAGCATTGATTTCGCCAATCTCATGGCATGGGGAGGAAAACATCCCTTTACTGAGACAGCTTTTGCTCCCAGAGTTTTTGGCATGGTACGCGTTTCGGGATGGGGGATGTAGCAGACTTCCTGCTCACCGATCTGGCCAGGGAAACTCACCAATTCAAGTCCGGCGAATGGGCGTACCCAGATAAATTCGCCATCCCGGTAATATGTGCGTTCCTTAGTGTCCGGGTGAAATTCCCACAGAAAGGTGATCAGCAAGCCAGGAGCCGGCGCTGGGCTGCGAAAAGCGGCAAAGAAGATCCGGACCTCTTCCACCTGCTCCATTTGATCGGCCGCGCTGCGGGCCATCACATTTGTGATCCCGGGAGTCGCGCCAACACCTGGGATGAATAAAATATCCTTCTCTTTTGCGGCGACATCGTAATCCCACTGATCTTTTTCCGTGGATACATCCAAACCGTTTACTCCGACCTCAATACAGGCTCTTGTTACGGGCATATCGTACTTCCACGGCAATCCGTTGATAATTACATCATTGCCTGGGAACAGTTTCAGCATGCTCTCGTACTTTCCGGCATCGAATTTTACCGCCGACAGACGCGAGTCCCCTATCTCGTTGATAAGGGCTTGGGCGGACTCCAGGTTGTAATCCGCAACAATGATTTCGTCAAAGTCACTGAAATCAGACAGGTCCCGGGTTGTATGCCTGCAAACTGCGCCTGCTCCACCTAAAACTAAGGCACGCATTATTGGACTCCTTGTGATAATTTATTCATATGAAGGAATTTGTTGTTTATTAAGTAGAGAATATTCATTCAAACTGAAAGTTTCTGATGACAAATTTATTCGGATCAGCCCTTTGCGGCTTTAACTGAGTCATTGAAGATGTTAAGGGTTTCATCCACATCTGCCTCACTCAGCGAATAACACAGGAACCACGGTTCGCGGGCATCACCATCCGGCTGCACACCGCGTTCGATTAATTGGAGAGCAATATTTTCATAAAGTTCCCCGTCACCCTTGAAATAACCCCGGAAGTCATGCGGTTCCAGGTCCGTGCCCACTACAATCCCAAACATTGGAGGAACCCCGGTTATGGTGTGAGGAATACCAGCCTCGGTCAGGATCTCACCGACGCCGGTCATCAGAGCCTTGCCACGCTGGTTAATGGTTTCGATTACTGGCTGCGTCTCGAGCAGCTCAAGGGTGGCAATCCCCGCAGCCGCGCCCACCACATTCCCGGAATACGTACCACCATGAGCCATGGCTCCAGGTTCTATCGTCATCATGACCTTTTCTTTCCCGGCAATAGCTGCGACCGGAAACCCATTTCCCATTGCTTTGGCATAAGTGACCAGGTCAGCCTGGATATTAAAGTACTCCTGGGCGCCGCCGTTAGCGATTCTGAACCCGGTTTTAACTTCATCAAAAACAAGCACGATCCCATACTTGTCGCATAACTGGCGCAATTTATCAAGGTATCCCGGCAGGGGCATTATCCCGGCGGCATTGCCAAGAATTGGTTCCACAAAAACTGCCGCGATATCGCCCCAGCCAGCGTTGATGGTCTCTTCCAGCCGTTCAAAATCGTTAAATGGCAGATTGATCACATACTTTGTGATGTCCTTGGGAATTCCGGATGTGGTTGGGGAGTTGATCGGGCTGCGCTTTGAACCCAATGAGCGCGGGTTTGTGGAGGCTGTACTGAACATGAAATAGTCCGCCATGCCGTGATACTGCCCTTCAAATTTAATAAATTTTTCACGACCTGTGTGAGCGCGTGCAATGCGCAGGGCATGCATGGTCGCCTCTGTCCCTGTGTTGGTCAGGCGGACCTTGTCTACATTACACATGCGGGTGATGCGTTCGCAGAGTTCAATCTCCCAGGGTGTCGTCCATGCAAAAACGACTCCCTCCTGGATCGCCTTCTGGACCTGATTTACAACCTCCTTATAAGCGTGCCCTAGTATAATTGGTCCGAAACCCAGACGGTAATCAATATATCGTTTACCATCCGCATCCCAAATATAGGCGCCTTCCCCGCGGGTGATTACAAGCGTATCATCCGCACCCCAGTACCTGAAATTTGAATTCACACCGTATGGTATCACCTGAGCGGCTTTTTTATAAAGTGCACTTGTTTTTGATCCCTGCATACTCATATCATTCTCCTTTCATAAATTAATTCGACAATTTTTTCTTCCAAAAAAACCTGGAGTGTTAAAATCAAAGACAACAGGGCAGGATCTGACCCAATCCCTGAGTTTTTGCCCGCCGATAAACTTCAGGTAAAATGGCAGCATATTCTCCCCAGATACCCAGAGCAATAAACAGGATCGTTTCTTGATCATTTTCTCGTCCAGGAATCCTTTCTCCGACGATATCAGACCAGGAAGCATAAATATTGCTCTCGCCGAAACGACCCTCGTTGACCAAATGGATAATCTCGGGGATACGCGGATTGACATAATGCCAGTTATCCACCACTACTTTGTCGGCATTCAATACAACCTCCAGCGCCACTTCCTGATATGAGCCTAGACGGGCGATGAAAGTACCGGTTTGCAGCCACTCGTACTCGACCAGAGCCTGGTTTCCAGTTGTAACAGTGATAATTATCTCGGATTCCCTGACTGCACCTTCCCGGTTTTCAAGCAGCACTGCCTTAACCGGAAAGCCCAGCCGCAACTCGAGTTCATGGGCGCATTTTTGGGCAACTTCAGGCAGGATATCCACATAGAAAGCCCGCTCGAGCTGAAACCTCTCTGCAAGCGCAAGGAGATGCAGCCTTCCAAGTGTGCCAGCTCCAAAAATGGTCACTTTTTTGGAGCCCCTTTTAGCCAGATAAGCAGCAGTTACCGCTGTGGAAGCGGCGGTCTTCAGCCCTGTAACATAACTCGCTTCCATCGTGCAAACAGGCATCCCTGATTCAGCATCGAAAAGCAGCACCATCGATGAGGTGGTGGGGCGATCGAAATTAGCCGGGTTGTTTGGAAAGTAACTGAATGTTTTTATAAACACGTACTCCTCTCCTGCAAGATAGCCCGAGAAGGGTTTGATGAATCCATTGGAGCCCACATCCATATAGAATTTATCGCCTGTTACTAAACCGGCCGCATCGGCTTTAATACCCTTCTCCGCCAGATCGACAGCCTCCGCCACAGACAACGTCTGTTTGACATCCACATCAGTTAGGTAAAGGATTTCTTCAGGGACAGACATAACCAATATCCTCCATCTCTTCAGCTTAAATCCAAGATTTCAGCTTGACCGCAAAATACCCATCTCTATATGAAGATTCATTTAAGAAAATTGAAAACAAGTCAACAAAAACCATGTCATCCGGGATAAAACCTTCATCCTGGATTTTCATTTTCCAGAATTGGATCAAATAGATCGCCCTGGCTCAATTGGTCAAATACTCCCGGGGGCAGCCAGGAATCAAGGTCCTTTATTTTCAACGGCAGGAGATAAGTTTGTGTGCGGCGAACACCGGGGATCTTTCCCAATTTTTCGGTCGTAAAATTGAAAAGCTCTTCAATGCTCTGCACCCTTATGGAAATACTGACGTCCAATTCACCGGTCGCGCAGGCGACATACGTAACTTGGGGAAACTCAGCAGCCTTTTCAGCAACTGAACGCACCTGCCCCGGTTCCACCTCGATAAAAACATCGGCCATCACACCGTAACCAACCTTTTCGGGGTTAACAATCGCGACGATATTTATAATCCCCTGTTCCGTGAGGGCTTCAATCCGGTTGGTCACTGTCCGGGCAGAGACATCACCAAGGCGCCGGGCTATCTCCGCGCTGGTCATGCGCCCATCTTTATTCAGCAGGTAGATTATCCCCCAATCTGTCCGGTCAAGTTTATCCAAGAACTCCCTTCCTGGCTGGTGAATTTCGCTTATTCAGAGAATATCAGGATAAACCAGAATTTCCGAAATGTCAATCTTACGCACAAATTAATACGGTATCGGATATATTATTACGTATATATTGAATTAAAAGAAATTATTTTTAAAATTTACACGGTTTTAATAATCTAGAATTTATTAGTATCTCGTGAAGGGCATTAATCCGGTACAACCAAATTTACACTCTGCTGGTTACGGCAGCTTGTGTGTATATACCGCGATTTTCCAGTTCTTCGAAAAACGGCTGCGGTTCAAGGACAGCCTCAGGAGGATATACACCCGGTGGTATACGACCTTCGGCAAGCCAGATAGATCCCACTGCAGGAGCCACACCGGTGGGCAAAGCGCCCTTGCACGTCAATGTTCCCATCCGGTAGGTTAATTCCTTTCCATCCTTTGTGCCGTGAACCTCTGTGACGATCTCTTTTACCCAGTCGGGAGGCTGGGTTTTCGGCTGCGCCAGAAATTCTGTGATTGGCGGGACATACTCAGAGAGCATCGATATCAACAGGTCGCGCGGCACAACCGATACTCCTTTCACTTCAATCGGCTCCCGGGCCGCAAGCCCGAACTCCGCCAAAACACGTACCTTTTCAACCGTTTCCTTTGCCATGCCCCAGTAGTTGATCTTAAAAAAGCACTCCTTAACACCTTTATCCATGAACGTCAGCGGCAGTGTGGCCACCTCGGAATGGAGAGAGAAATGCATCGGGAGCACCCCTAACGGTTGTGTGAACCAGTAATCTTCGAAACCGCTTAAAGGTTCTTTAGCGACGAACTCGCCGTTCTCAAAAACCATGGGTTCAACAGTTAATTCGTCCAAAATAGAGGTTACCGCGTACGTAAAACGCAAGTCATCCGGCGGCGGAGGTTTTATGCCATCATAAATTTTTATGCTCTCGATGGTGTCCAACCTGTCCGCAGCGTAACGCGCCTGGACATTTGGAACTCCCGGGGCGGAACCGAGGCCCAGCACCGCAGCGAGACCTGCAGCTTTATACCGGCTGTTGAGCTCGAGCTGTTTGCGGGTCACATGGAACAACCCGCCCATATCTGTATAGGGCACCCCGGCTTTCAAACAGGCTTCCATGACCTGCAGATTGGTGTAGTAGACTGTTGCGTTCAAACATGCATGGCTGCCTTCCAGTGTTTTCTGGAACCCGCCTTCATCTTTGATGTCCACTTCCTGAACCTGAATTTTTGGGCTATTCAAATATTCGGCGACTGTTCGGGCTTGTTCCAGATTTACATCAGCAATAATGATCTCGTCCACACGTTCATCATTCGCTAAATCCTTGACGGAGATACACCCCATCTTTCCAGCCCCACCGAGAACAAAAATCCGCATTTTTACCTCCTATTCCGTTGTTTTTATAGGTGATTTAACTCACAATCATATCCCTGTGAGTTAGAGCTGAGGCAACAACCGGGATTCTTTACCAACGAAGAATTAGGGTTGCAAAAGAGTTCGTTTCAGCCTGTCCAGACACAAAGATACCAGATTTATCCATCCTTGAACATGGAATTTTCTTTGAGTACCGATACTAAGATGATACAATCTAACTTTGCATCCTGATAGATCAATTTTTCCGATGGTTCAAGTGGATTCAGGAGGTAAAAAGGGATAAGGAGTAATAAACTTTTGGAGGATGATAGTGGCTATAAGTGATCTTCAGTTGAAAATGATTCTGCATGAGCTGCATGGGATCGTTGGGCGCGAAAACGTGTTCACCGCTCAGGCAGACGCTGTTCCCTACTCTGTGGATTATTACTGGGTTCCGAGGGTACTTATCGACCGGGGCAAATTGCCCCCGCTGCCTGAGCTAGTTGTGATACCTGGCAGCGTCGAAGAAGTATCTGAGGTGGTTAAACTGGCGAATAATTACCATATCCCTGTAACTCCCTGGGGCGGCGGATCCGGTTCCCAGGGCGGCACCATGCCAATGTATGGCGGGATCATACTGGATTTAAAGAGGCTGAACAGAATTATCGATATCGACAGCACGTCGGGCACCGTGACCGCTCAGGGAGGCATCAACGGATTTGACCTGGAGAGTGCCCTCAACAGGGAAGGCTGGACTCTCCCTCACTATGCGGCTTCAGTACATTCTGCAACGCTGGGCGGATACCTGGCATGCCGGGGTTCCGGAACAGTTTCGACGAAATACGGCAAAGCTGAGGATATGGTGCTTTCAGTTCAGGTAGTGCTGCCGAATGGGGATATTATCCGCACCCTGCCGGTTCCCAACCACGCCGCTGGTCCGGGCATTCTGCAGTTATTTGTTGGGGCAGAGGGCAGTTTCGGTATTCTAACCGAAGCCACAATGAGGATTGAAAAACTACCGGAAGTGAGGCGTTTCAGATCGTTCCTTTTCCCTGATATGCACTCCGGTCTGGAGGCTGGTCGAAATATTATGCTCGACCGGCTTTGGCCGCTGGTAATCCGCTTGTATGATGAAAGATCTACGATAAAGACCGTGCGCAGAGTGCTGGGCTTGGATGTCAGCAGCGGAGCATACATGGTAATTGGTTTTGATGGTTGGGACAATATCGTCAGCGAACAGGAAAAAAGAGCGTTCAGGATTTGCGAGCAGTTTGACGGAGAAGATCTGGGAGAAGAAGCTGGAAATACGTGGTGGGAGCATCGCTACGACTTTTACTTTCCTCCTAAGGTGCTTGATTTGCCCTGGATGTTTGGGACCCTGGATACCGTTTCAACATACGACAAATTGGAAGGGCTTTACTGGGCGAAGAAAAACGCGCTGGAAGAGCGCTTCAAAGACTGGGACCTGTTTTATTACGCTCATTTTTCCCACTGGTACCTCTGGGGTGTGATGGCTTACGACCGCTTCATCATCGAAAACCCCCCTCAAGATGTGGATGAGGCGCTTGCTTTGCATGACGAAGTATGGGATCTGGCGATTAAAGTAAACCTTGAGTACGGCGGGGTTATCAACGAACATCACGGCGTAGGATTAAAACTCGCCCGGCATATGCGGGAACAATATGGTCCAGCTTTCCAGGTGCTGGAAGGGTTGAAGGATTCGCTAGACCCTTACAATCTCTTGAATCCTGGAAAGATGGGATTTGGACCACCTAGATAAACATTTATGGAGTAATGATTAAATGGCACGTTTAAACAAGTATGAAAAGGATTTGTATGAACTGAGGTTTTCACCGATGTGCAAACCAGCCGGCGAGGTAGCAAACCTGACAAATTTCGAAGGCCATACCACCCGCGCAAGGATGATCATGTTGTGGCGAATATGCAAGGGATTCGCTGAATGGGGGCCAAGGGAAGCGGAATTGCTTTACCAATCCACGCTGGACAGTATCAGCGAGGCTTTTGATGTGTTCCATTACCCTATCAGCCAGATAATGCTTGATGCCCGTGCGGATGTCTGGGAGGCTGGATTAGCGCCTCAAAATGTTATCAAAGTGATCGGCGTTTTAAAAAGTACTCCAGTGAAGGAATTTCCCAGATTAAGCCAGGATAAAAGCATCATTCTTGGAGGCGAGCTGGTCCATATCCAGGAAAACAATCAGGCTGAGATGCTGCGAACACTACAATTAGCGGGAAACAATATTCCTGCATGGCTCATCTCAACAGGTTCAATTGAATACACCCTCGGAGCAAGGGATGAGTCGCGTGAACGAGCAAAGAAAGTAGTTGAAGGGATAAAAAAATCGGGAGCCAGAAATGTGATCGCCGACAGTCCCGAGACTGCCTGGATGCTGAAGAAGGTATACCCCACATTTGATCTGAATCTACCTGAAGACCTGATGATTACCCTGCTTCCAGAAGTCCTGAAAAGTAAAAGCAACCAAGACAAAAAATCCCTAGGAAAGGTCTTTGTGCACGACAGCAGGTCTGCTTACTTAATCGCGGATAGCTTACCGAGCCATCTTGCCATCCTTCCCGGATATCTCGCCAACGAAAACGATTTTGGAGATGGACCGGTATATGACGCGCCCCGTAAACTTTTGGACACCTTGGGCTGTGAACGGTTTCCCAACACGTGGACACGGGCTCTGGCAAAATCCTGCGGCGCAGATGATGGCTTATGGCTAACTTACCCGGAACTTGCTTTTGGGTTGGCAAATCAGAGGCTAGATTATATAAAGAAGCTGGGCGCTGAGACAGTAGTGTGCGATTCTCCTTTGTGCGCTTCCTTTATGAAGGACGCAGCGACAGATACGGATTTGTTAATTTGCTGGCTTCCTGAGCTCCTATCAGATTAATCAACATGTACAGGTATAAATATTTCTGTGAATAATAATAAAAAACCGCAAATTCTGCTCACCAACGACGATGGTATAAAATCCCCCGGCCTGTGGGCAGCCGCTGAAAGTCTCTCATTACTTGGCTATGTCCATGTAGTTGCGCCGCAGGAACAGTCTTCCGGCATGGGCCGCAGTTTCCCACACACTTACGATGGCTCAATCCAGATACACAATATCAGGGTGCATGGGAAAGACTGGGAAGTCTATGCTATCGGCGGTTCACCTGCTCAGACAGTACAGCACGCAGTTTACGAAGTCCTACCCCAACCTCCGGATCTGGTTGTTTCTGGAATTAATTATGGCGAAAATGTAGGGACAGGTATCACCGCCTCCGGCACAGTCGGAGCAGCCCTGGAGGCTGCCACGATCGGAGTCGCCACGTTGGCGATATCACTGGAAACCGATCCGCAGCACCATTTTTCATATTCCGAAGAAGTTGATTTTTCAGCTGCAGCTTTTTTCTGCGCACATTTCGGGCGTCTGCTGCTGGAAAACCGCTTTCCACCCGATGTGGATATTTTAAAAGTGGATGTCCCCTGTGATGCAAATCCTGAGACTGAATGGGAGGTTACCAAATTATCCCGCATCCGGTATTTTGAACCTATCCCGCCCCAACGCGAATCCTGGGATAAACCAGCCAAGTTTGGCTACCGGTTGGTGGGGAACCCTACCAGCGATGACCACAACACCGACGTCTATACACTGCGGGTTAAGCGGCATATCAGCGTCACACCAATCAGCCTTGATTTAACCGCCCGTGTTGATCTTGGAGAAATTGACCATCTGCTCAGGGAGGACCAGCTGAATGAGGCTTAAAGCTGACAGACCCTTTGATCAACCGGCTTTTCACGTAAACGCGGTATTAAGTATTGCTTCCAGGATCAGGGGATAAAGATCCTGATTAGCAACCAGCACAGAACATGGGGGTGTGAAATAATCCGGGCTCCCATCGGCAGCGGTAACTACCGCTCCGGCTTCCCGGGCAATTAACGCCCCCGCAGCCAAGTCCCACTGCGAAATGCGCAGTTCCCAGAATCCATCAAGCCTGCCCGCTGCAACGTAACATAAATCCAAAGCTGCTGATCCAAGCCGCCGAATTCCCTGGACCAGCAACGCCAGCCGGTTGAACTGCGCCAGGTTATTTTCTGGATTTGTGCGGCGGTCGTATGCGAATCCAGTTACCAGTAGGCTGCGCCTCAGATCGCGGGTTTTAGAAACGCGAACCGGTTGGCCGTTCAACCACGCCCCCTTACCAAGCTCGGCGCTGAAACACTCGTCCAGCACCGGGTTATACACAACTCCCAGTCGCATCACTCTATCCAGCTCAAAACCAATCGAAATCGAGAAAATTGGAAGCCCATGAGCGTAATTTATGGTCCCGTCCAGAGGGTCTATGTACCACGAACAATTTTCGTCTCCGGATATTTCACCACTTTCCTCGGATATGATGTGGTGGTGCGGGTATTTACCTTTGATTTCCGCTAAAATGAACCCTTCCGCCCGGCGGTCCATTTCTGTGACAGGATCGATCACGCTCTTATAATCGATCTGAATCTCTCGATCATAGCCTGGACGATTCTGAAATCCGTCACATAATATTTCACCAGCGGCGCGCGCTATCTGTTCCAGTTCACTTAATGACGGCACCATTTTTTTTCTTCTATTTTCCCTATCAACCATCTTTTTCAGAAAACATAATTATTGATCCAAATATCCAGTAACTCAGTGTATTAAAGAAATTATTGGATTGTTCACAGCGGATTCGATTTCGGTCAAATGTCCCCCGATATCTCAGCCTGAAGGCGTATGAAGAATGCCTCCATGAAGCGGTCCCTTTCTTCAGCCATACGCTTGCCAGAAGCAGTATACAGACGGTCTTTAATTTTTGCCAGTTTGAAAATAAATTCGTGGTAGGCGCTGTGGTTCTCCCCCGGTTCTTTCAAACCATCTAAAACAAACTGCTCGGATGGTTCAGTGTATATCGGTTGGTTCGCTCGGGCGGCATACGCTACCGCCCGGGCGACTCCAATCGCTCCAATCGCATCCAGTTTGTCAGCGTCAAACAACACCATTGCTTCGATCGTCTCTGGTTCATTGAGTTGATCCCTGAAGCGGTGCGCGACGATACAATGCTGGACTGCGGCGATTCTCTCAGGCAACCAGCCTTCCTTCAACAGCAATTTTCCTGCAAACGCCGCCGACGCCTGGTGATGGTCGTCCCGGCCGCAACCCTGTGATTCAGGATCCTCGTGGTTGTCAGCATCATGTAGCAGCGCGGCAGCCTGCACAATCTCTGTGTCAGCGCCTTCCAGCTGGGCCAGTCGGGTAGCCAATTTGTAAACTCTGAGGACATGATCAAAATCGTGTACCGGGTCGCTGTTCTTATACCATTCCTGCGCTTCTTCAATTGTCGGCATCATTAGTTCAGAAGGTGTAATTTTTAGACTAGCTTACGAGAGGAAGGAATAACAACCCGGCCGTTCTTTATGACCGTTTCAACCAGATTGGTTCCAAAACGGTAACCGAGGTGGCGGTAATCGGAGCAAGACAGGATAATAATGTCAGCCTGCTTTCCCGGTTCAAGCGAACCGACCTTATTTTCCAACCTGACAGCTTTCGCGGCATTGATAGTGCTTGCAGCGATCGCCTGAGCAGGGGTCAAAGACAAATACCGGCAGGAAAGCGCAATTACAAATTGCATACTCTCGCACCAGGCAGTTCCGGGATTTAAATCAGTCGCAACCGCCAGGTACCCGCCGGCAGAAAGTATATCTTTCGCTGGCATATAACCTGCTTTTCCCAGTCCAAAAGGTGTGCACGGCAAAGCGACCGCCACTGTTTCGCTGTTTCCAATCGCCAAGATATCCTCAGGCGTGGACGCAACAAGATGATCCGCTGAGACCGCCTCCAGATCGACCGCCATCTGAGTCCCGCCAAGACTCATGAATTCATCCGAGTGTATCTTAATCGGGAAATTTAGGTCTTTAGCTGCTTCAAGAACACGTTTGGATTGTCTGAGATTGAAAGCGCCTTCTTCACAAAAAACGTCCACAAACGGTTTGCCCCGTCTAGAGACGTGATGGTCCCACCATTTACTCAATTCAGGAAGAACTTCGCTGCATATCAATTCAATGTAATCGTCCGGCTGATGCGCATATTCCGGGGGGACAGCATGGGCACCCAGGTATGTCGGCACAACATCAATCTCTTGACCGGCATCCAGTTCGATGAGCGCCTCCAGCATACGCAATTCAGTGCTCTTATCCAGACCATACCCTGTCTTCACCTCGGTTGTGGTTGTACCGTAAGCAAGCATACTCCGCAGCCTAGGAGCGGTCTCCTCCACCATTTTCTCCACACCGGCAGCTCTGGTCTCCCTGACAGTGGAGAGAATGCCCCCGCCCTCTTCCATTATTTCCAGATACGTTTTTCCACGCAGGCGCATTTCAAATTCAGCTGCCCGGTCGCCAACCCAAACAGCATGAGTATGCGGGTCGACAAAACCCGGCATTATAACCCTGCCGCCTGCATCCAGGCGGGGTTCGTCCCGGTAAGCGGACAGCAAATCAGACGAAGTCCCGACTGACTGAATCACGCCATCCCGGAATAAGATCGCCCCATCCGGGATAATACCCAGCTTGCCGAGATCAGAACCGCGCTGAGGTCCTCCCTGCAGAGTAATCAACTGTCTAGCTGAATGAATTAACATATTTTTCTGAGCTACTACACATACCCGCCAACATGCGGAAAAAATGTAAAACGATATGGGATAATTACGGCAGTGATTCTACCACTAAGGGAATTCATAACCGTGCCCATATAACCCGGATCCACTATCGCAAGATTATCGCCAAAAGGAGATGAAAATGAAACCTTTATTCCGGCTAGAAAAAGATACTCTTGGAGAAATACAAATACCAGATGGAGCCTTTTATGGAGCCCAAACACAGAGGGCAGTTCAAAATTTTCCGGTTTCCGGCCTCAAACCCTGGCGGGCGTTCATCTGGTCAATGGCGGTGATCAAGCTTGCAGCCGCGGAAGTGAACCGCGAACTCAGTCTGCTCGACAGCGATATTGGCGGGGCAATCGTCCAGGCTTCCAGAGAGGTTGCAGACGGGAATTGGGACGACCAGTTTGTCGTTGATCCATTTCAAGCTGGTGCGGGGACAAGCCACAATATGAACATAAATGAGGTAGTCGCCAACCGTGCCACCCAGATCCTGGGCGGTGGGTTGGGCGAATACATTGTGCACCCAAACGACCATGTGAATATGTCACAGTCGACAAACGACACAATCCCAACCGCCATTCGTCTGGGAGTGTTATGGCGGATGGATGAGCTGCTTACTGCAGTCGACCGCCTTGCAAAAGCTCTTGTGAACAAAGGGTCTCACTTCGAGGGTGTGCTCAAATCAGGCCGAACCCATCTGCAGGATGCAGTACCTGTTCGGCTCGGGCAGGAGTTCAACGCCTACGGAACCGCTGTTGAACTGGACCGGGAACGGATTGCCGCTTCCGGAAGTTGTCTGCGATCGCTGGGAATCGGAGGCACTGCAACCGGAACCGGGTTAAACGCCCATCCAGAGTTCCATGAGCGGATGGTCGCCAAGCTTTCTGAGATAACCGGATTGCAGCTTGAAACCTCGGGGGATCTGTTTGAACGGATGCAATCTCTTGCAGATGTCGCCGCGTTTTCAGCCTCGCTCCGCACACTAGCGATAACCCTGACCAGGATAGCTAATGACCTCCGACTGCTCTCCTCCGGACCCAATACCGGGTTAAATGAAATCCATCTGCCGGCTGTCCAACCAGGATCAAGCATCATGCCCGGCAAAATTAATCCTGTAATGGCGGAGATGCTGAATATGGCAATGTTCCACATTCAAGGCTGCGACCATACAATTTCGCTGGCATCCCAGGCAGGGCAGCTTGAGCTGAACGTAATGATGCCGGTTATCGCACACAATCTGTTTGAAATGATGCAGGTGACAATCGGGGGTGTAAATGCATTTACAGAAAAATGCGTGCGCGGGATCACAGCCAACCCGGAACGGGCAGAAGCATGGCTGGAGAAAAACGCAATCGTTGTGACAGTTCTAAATCCTATTATCGGTTATTCCGCCGGGGCTGAACTTGTAAAGGAGGCTCTCCAAAGCGATTCAACCATACGCCAGCTCGCGCTCCAAAAGGCAAAAGAGGGTGAGCTCATACACCGCCGTGAAAACCGGCCTGTCAAAGCGGCCGAAATTGAAGCCGCGCTGGGGGATTTGTTCAAATTGACCGAAGGTGGAATCTATTAAATACGGGGCAGAAATAAAGGCAGTATTATAAGATTTTATCGCTCTGGTTGAGTATCTTTACCGCCTAGCATTCCTCTGATTCCGGGTAAACGAATTGTTGATACTGTTCACTAAAACAAAGAAGCTTCAATCCGAATTCAAAGAATTGACGAGCATCAGCATGACAACCAACCCTTACAAGACAACTCGGATTTAGAGGCGACGACGGGACTCGAACCCGTGATCAGGGTTTTGCAGACCCTTGCCTTACCAACTTGGCCACGTCGCCGTTTTTACCTGATCCAATCTTAGATTAAAGAATGCTGATTGTAATGATGCAATCAGCAATCTTTGCTTGAATTTACACTCCAGAGCGGGCAACGGGATTCGAACCCGTGACCTTCTCCTTGGCAAGGAGACGTTCTACCAGCTGAACCATGCCCGCATTATTTGTTAATTTTCAACCAGGTGCTTGTAATTTTACTCACCACGTGAACCATTGTCAAGCAGGCATGAAAAGACTCAATGTACTTGAATGTTCTTAACTTCCATCCAGGCTCCGTTCTCGCCTTGCAGTAACCTGTAACCAATCTGACCGTCCGGCTTCCAGGCTGCCGCCTGGTTATCTATCCAGAGCACCAATCCCAATGGACCCCTGGGACTCGCAGTTGTCTCGAGCACCTGCTTACCATCAACAAGGAATGAAGTAGCTTCCTGCCTCCAAAACAATTCATATTTGTGCCATTGGGTTGTGTCTACCACAATGGATTGTGAATCCTGAATCAGGATTTCAGCGACCCTTCTTCGCATCCAGCGGGACACTTTATGGAAGAATAAAAACGGCAGAATTGGCAATCCCATCCCGATCTTTAAACCCCTCCAACCTGGAGATTTGAATATTCCTGCGGTCAAACCGTTCCCTGCCAGGTCATCCCGGATTGAAAGAAAACTTTCCGAAGATCCGTAAAAGAACCAGGCCGCATCCGGCAATGCAGGTAAGCGCAACCCATTCAAACCAGTTAGAAAACCCATTGCAAATGGATCGTTCCAAAACCCGAATCCCCAGGTTCCAGCATGGTGAACATGAGAAACTCTTGCCTGTAAGCTGAGTTTTACCTCTGGTTTCCAGGGAAACAGATTTCTTCGCAAAGAACTGTAATCGTCCAATTGAGCCAGCCGGTAACGCCGGGCTGGACCCGGGGGTATTTCCAGCCGCCAGGCGCCATCGGTAATCTCCATGATAACCGCGCCAGCTGTTCGGTTTTCACGTAATTCATACGGGTATTTATACGTCATCACTCATTCATACAAAGAATTAATGAACTTTCCCAGGTATGAAGTATAATCCAGTAGCATTTAAAACGAACGATTCTTCAAGGAGTTCAATGGAAATAACCTGGTTTGGACACTCCTGTTTCCGGATAACCGAACGCGGTATGGCAACTGTGGTTTCAGACCCATTCGATTATAAATTCGCCGGATACAAACCATTAAAATTACGGGCAGATATTCTTACAACCAGCAATGACACTCCCGGTCACAACCACTCCCAGGCGGTTAAGGGATATTCACATTACTTAACCGGTCCTGGAGAATATGAGATCGGTGAGGTTTTTATCACTGGAGTGAGGATAAACGGACAACATAGCACGAACAGAGATTCAAGCAACACAATGTATGTATTTGATTACGGCAAAGCTGCAATTGCCCACCTGGGTGCTTTAATGCAGGTCCCAAGCCAGACTGACATTGAGGCTTTGGGAAATGTAGATATTGCGCTTGTGCCAGTTGGAGGCGGCGGCAGCCTTACAGCAGCAAAAGCGGTCGAAGTGGTCAGCCTGTTGGAACCAAGTATTGTAGTCCCAATGCACTTTTCTACTCCCGCCGCCGCTCTCAACCTCACAAAGGTGGACAAATTCCTGAAAGAAATGGGGGTTGGAGAGGTTGAAAACGAATCCTCATTAAAAATAACCCGGGCAATTACAGCGGGAGAAACCCGCGTTGTTTTGCTGGATTACCAGACGTGAGGATCTATCAGCGGATAGGAGAACCAGATTGGCTGTCAAGCTTATTCTGACCTGGGATATCCTGCCTGGACAGGAACAGGATTATTTCGAATTTGTTGTGCGCGACTTTATACCCGGGTTGCAGAAATTGGGCATGGAACCGAGCGACGCATGGTTTACGATGTACGGGGACCATCCCCAGATAATGGCCTCTGCGCAAATGGCGGATATAAAGTCTCTCGAAACTGCTCTTAGCTCGGGAGAGTGGGAGGATCTGACCCACCGCTTAATGGATTATGTTGAGAATTTTGATTACAAGGTAGTAAAAGCGCGCAGCGGTTTTCAGATGTAATGCGTTCAAGCCTGACTTCCCTCCTGCTTGATTGGTACTCGACCCACGCCCGGAATCTCCCCTGGAGAATTCAAGCTACACCATATTCAGTTTGGGTATCAGAAATAATGCTTCAGCAAACCCGGGTTGATACCACTACCCGCTATTTTAAAGACTGGATGGAGCAATTTCCTTCCATTTCAGCGCTGGCTGATGCAACCCAGGAGGAAGTCCTTTCCGCCTGGGAGGGACTCGGTTATTATTCCCGGGCGCGTAATTTACACAAAACAGCAACCGTTTTGATGGCAGATTACAATGGAAAACTGCCTGATCGTTACAGCGAGCTCATTAAACTGCCAGGAATTGGACCATATACAGCAGCTGCGATTGCATCCATTGCTTTTGGACGGGATTCCGCGGCAGTTGATAGCAATGTCCGCCGTGTTCTTGCGCGCCTGTTCGATGTTTCAATGCCTGTTGGCAGCAAAGACGCGCAGGCGCTTTTCCAAAAACTAGCAGACGAAAATCTTCCTGCTGGACACGCAGGCTCCTATAACCAAGCGATGATGGACCTGGGAGCAACAATATGCACACCCAGGAATCCGGGCTGTATAAACTGCCCTCTTAATGTTTGTTGCGTAGCTTTCAAGAAGGGGAATCAAATAAATAGACCGGTTATCCCTCCCAGGTCGGCAATACCACTGCAGGTACAAACAGCCGGTGTGATTGAAAATAATGGCAAAGTTTTAATCTCCCGCCGACCTGACAATGGCCTGCTCGGAGGCATGTGGGAATTTCCGGGAAGCAGTCACTGCAGTGAAAAGAACACCACTGCATGCCTCAGGCGTGCAATTAACAAGCGGTTAGGTTTAAAAATCCGAATCCGGGAGCCGTTTGGAGTGTATAAACACGCATATACCCATTTTCGGGTCAACGTTCACGCGTATCTATGCACCCTTCCTAATCAGAACTACGCGGATAATTTTAACCGTGGAGATAATTATTGGGCCGGATCAGAAGAACTGGTTCGCTTCCCGATGGGCAGGGTCTCCCGAAAAATAGCTGACAAATACATCTCATGGAAAACAAATTGAATTTCATCATCGACGCACATCAGGACCTGGCCTGGAATATGCATGTATACGGAAGGGATTACACACAATCCGTCACGCAAACCCGGGAGGTTGAACGGGGCACTTATGTACCAGGGCAAAATGGAGACACTCTGCTTGGATGGCCGGAATATCAGAAAGGCAGAATCGCCTTCGTTATAGGCTCATTGTTTGCATTACCTCTACGCAAAAGGCACGAAATCCCGGAAAAATTTTGTTATTCAGATGCCCAGCAGGCATATGATCTCTGCCGTCGTCAATGTGATCTTTACGATCGCTTGGTAAACGATCACCCAGATAAGTTTCACCTTATCGAAACAAAAGAGGAACTTGATGCGATCGCCACTCAATGGAATAGATTAAGCGAAGACTCTCAGAGCGGCGAAACTGCTCCCACAGGTATTCTCATTTCGATAGAAGGGGCAGAATGCGTCCGCAACCCTGATGAACTGGCTGAATGGTGGCAAAGAGGTGTCCGACTGATCGGGCCTGCCTGGGTGGGGACTCGGTTCTGCGGTGGCACTGATGAACCCGGACCATTATCCCCGGAAGGCTATGAACTGCTCGAGGCGATGGCAGATTTTGGTTTTATCCTCGATCTCAGCCATATGGATGAGCAAGCAGCCCTTCAAGCTCTTGATATCTATCCGGGCGAGATCATCGCCTCCCACAGCAACGCTGCAGCGCTCTTAAAAAATTACGATGGGAATCGTCACCTCTCCGATCTTGTGATCAAGCGAATTATTGAACGAGGAGGTGTGATCGGAGTCACACCGTTTAATAAATTCCTCCTGAACGGCTGGAGTATTATGGACGGGAGGGAAATTGTCACTCTTGAACAGTACACAAAACACATCGATTATATTTGCCAGATCGCAGGCAGTTCGGAACATGTAGCAATCGGAAGCGATTTTGACGGCGGGTTCGGGCTTCAATCGGTCCCTTCCGGGATTAATTCAATTGCAGAATTGCATAAAATCACTCCCATACTTGCTGAAAAAGGCTACTCAGAAAGCGACATCGGCGCAGTTCTTGCAAACAACTGGTTTAGAAAGATTAAATTTTCGCTTCCGGATGTTTTATGAACCAGAACGGTAACCGCAGTAATTACCACCGGTTGAAAATCCGGGTAGGCTTAGCATTCGTCCTGATAGGCTTGCTAATATTCATACTGGGAGTTGACCCGGGCCTGTTCGGACTGGACAGAAGTCCGGTGGTGGGTTTTATTCAAATTTCGGTTTTCCTGATAGGTCTTGCTTTGATCTGTCTAGGTGGGTATATCACCCTGAACACATTGTGGAATGGAAAACAAAAGTCGATTGCCGCCGACATTGGTTTTCGCCTCGTAAGTACTGGATATGTACTGGCTGTAACTGCAGGGATGGCTGATATATTCGGTCTTGGCAACCAACCTCTCCCCGAGATACCTTATTTTGGACCATGGCAGGCTGCCGGAGTGGTTATCGGTGAAATCGTCATCGCGATCGGCTTTTTAATCATGATTCCATTTCATATATCCAAGTAATTAAAGTCAAAGAGGCTGTCTATAAAGTACTAATTGTCATTCTGATACGCAGCAATCCTGTGGGATTGCCGCCTTGTTTGATTCTAACGAAGCGAATCATCTGATTCTCACCGAGAAAGACTCTTCAATTCGTTTCCCTGATCGGGATGTTACGACAGAGTGACGCTATCTTTTGGAACAGCCTCTTAGTTTTTTGGATATAAACTGCCAGAATTGGCTTCTGGTTTATTTATTTATCGCAGTAAGCATCTCCTCGTTCGTCTTCATCTTAAATCCTTCGACTCCCAGGAGCTCAGCCTGTTCGGATTCCTTCTCTTCCAGTTTCTGGACCCCATCTTTCCCAACAACCCCTTCAAAATTCTCCTTAAGATACTGCTCAAAAGACTGAAACACGGAATCAGCATCTACCTCGGTACACCTGGCTTCGAGATAACTTAATAATGCTCTGGCTCCATTTTCCCCATCTTTACGGGCAATTCCAACCAGTCCGCTGCTAGCTTCACGTGACCAGCCAGCGACAAAAACACCCTCAACAGGTTTCTCCATCTCTGGATCGTAAGCTTCATAGGAAATTTCGTCCACGGGAAATTCCGGCTTAGGATTCTTTACAAATTCGTTCCACTTAACCGGAAGGCCAAACTCTTCGTCCACTTTGTCTCCGATACAAAAGACAACTGTATCAACATCCAGAACGCGTTTTGTGTCCAGACCACGTGCTTTTGTGTCGCCATTCTTGGGAACAAGTTTTGTGTCTTCTACTTCCAGACCTTTTACACACCCATTCTCATCTCCGAGGATTCTGCTCGGGGATGAAAGGAATTGAAATGTGAACCTTGTATCTGAAACTGGCTCCTCTGCCTTCGGCAAAGCGGAAAGAATAAAATCCTTCGCAGCCTGGGGATCCTGTCCCACCGCCTGCATGCGCTCAGTTACACGGTCTATTTCAGCGTCCAGCGCCTGCAGGTCTATATTTTTTGCAACATATTCCATTTCCTTTTTGGTGAATTTCACCTCAGCTGGGCCGCGCCTAGCCACTGCAACGACTTCTTCAACCTTTAAATCGCGGATTGCCCAATGGGCGATGTCAATCATCACATTCCCGACGCCTATTAAAGCCACTCGATCCTTAAATGCGCATTGTTGGTTGCTGAATGGAGGCAGGGAGTTATAGAAATAAACAATATCCTTGGCGTGGAAAACCCCGGCTAATTCTTCACCGGGTAACCCTAACCATTTTGTTCCCTGCGCACCAACCGTCACCATTAAAGCCTGGAAACCCATATTTCTTAAGTCCTCCAGGCTCAGTCCTGTCTCTTTCCCTACGATAACATTCCCGTAATAGCTTATTTCGGGCATTTCGAGAATCCGGTGAAACTGCTTTCGCAGCCCTTCCTTCATTTTGTGTTTGGTGTAGTAAATACCATATTCCGCCAGCCCGCCAGGTTTAATATCCCGATTTATCAATGCAACCCGAACACCATTGCTAGCTAACTGCTTTGCTGCGTATATACCCGCTGGACCGGCGCCAATCACGGCAACAGCAAAATTATTGGTTTGATCGTCAGACATTTATCCCTCCGGATTATTTCTAAGCGATGAGATAGGTAAAAAAGCTCGTAGATTATATGACTTCGCCGAGAAAACAACAAGTGCAGTTTGTCACAAAATCATTTTAACCGTGATACATTAATTAAAAGGGGTATTCAAATTTCTTTTCACGTTTTATACCATATTCAAACAATGAACTTTATGCTAATATTTCCCTCATGCCGTCTGACATTACAAAACACACTCTTGACAACGGGCTGCAAGTAGTGCTTAAAGAAATCCATTCCTCCCCTTTGATCAGCCACTGGATCTGGTACCGGGTTGGCTCACGCGACGAGAACAACGGTATGACCGGCATTTCGCACTGGGTAGAACACATGCAATTCAAGGGAACGCCAAAATTTCCGCCGCAGGTATTGGATAAAGCGATTTCACGCGTCGGCGGGGTTTGGAATGCATTTACGCACATGGATTGGACCACTTATTTTGAAACCTTGCCGGCTGACAAAATTGATCTGGCGCTTAATCTAGAAGCAGACCGCATGTCTGGGAGTTTATTCGAACCTGACGAGGTCAACACTGAGAGAACGGTTATCATCTCTGAGAGACAGGGAAATGAAAACCAGCCCATTTTCCTTCTGACAGAAGAGGTTCAAGCAACTTCATTTAGAGTACACTCCTACCACCATATGGTGATAGGCGATATGGCTGATCTGCAAACTATCCAACGGGACGATTTATTCAATCACTACCGGAAATTTTACACTCCTGGCAATGCGGTGGTCACTATTGCGGGAGACTTCGACCGGGGAAAAATGCTGGCAAAAGTTCAAGATTTCTACGGGGGCATTAAGAACCGAAATTTATCCCCACGTATGGCGAGGTTGGAACCCGATCAAACCGGCGAAAAACGGATTACTATTGAAGGACCTGGAGAAACTACATTTCTCCAGATCGTCTACCACATTCCACCAGCAAATAACCCGGATTTTTTTCCATTAATGGTTCTGGACAGCCTGCTTACCGGCCCCAGCAATCTCAATATGTTCGGTACAGGTATTTCAAATAAAACGTCATTGCTTTACCTTGCGTTGGTAGAAAAAGAACTTGCTGTCAGCGTTTATGGCGGAATGCAGGTTACCCAAGATCCTTTTCTATATACCATCAACGCAATCGTACACCCCCATAGTACAGCTGATTCGATTCTTCAGGCTGTGGATGAACAGATATCCAATATTCAAGAGAAAAAGCCTCCCATCGATACCCTAGACAAGGCAATGAAGCAAGCCAGGGCTTTATTTGCATACGGCAGCGAAAGTATCACCAACCAGGCTTTCTGGTTAGGGATATCCGAAATGGTTGCATCCTTTGAATGGTTCGTTAATTTCCTCGATATGCTATCCGCCGTAACGCCTGAGGATGTCCAGCGGGTCGCCCAAACTTACCTGCGCCCCCGAAATAGGACAGTCGGTACATATCTGCCAGTTGTGGATGGTCAAAATAAAGATCTTATTCCCGGTTCCAAGTAATAAAAGATATTTTTTTATCAATGAACATGAGATTTACACGGCAACCATGATACCAGCGACAACCGCCTTTCCAGGAGCAGATGACATTTTCCGGGTCGAACTCGGTAATGGGATAGTTATATTATGCAGGGCGAACTTCAACAGCCCTTCCATTGTGGTTAGTGGTTACCTGACCGCTGGCAGTCTTTTCGATCCCGAAGAAAAACTTGGTCTAGCGGATTTCACAGCAACAGCCTTGATGCGAGGTGCGGATAAATTTAACTTTAACAAGATCTTCGATCTTCTCGAATCGGCAGGCGCATCGTTCGCTGTTAGCGGAGCGACCCATAGCGTCAGTTTTAATGGAAAATCCCTTGCAGAAGATCTTGACCTGTTGCTCGATATCCTCACAGAAATAATCCAGCATCCAACTTTCCCGGAAGAGCAGATTGAACGCCTGCGCGCTCAGTTATTAACTTCACTGGCGATGCGTTCCCAGGATACCGGGGAAATGGCCTCCCTGGCTTTTGACCGGATCGTCTACAAAAACCACCCCTATTCCCGCCCCGAGGACGGTTATCCAGAAACCATTCAAAAAATTACCAGGGAAGACCTGGAATTATTTCATAGAAAACATATTGGACCACAGGGAATGGTTCTCGTCATTGTGGGAGCAGTAGAGCCGGAAACCGCTGCTCAGAAGGTAATCCAGAAACTTGGAGAATGGAAAAACCCTAAACAACCGGAGCCTGTCAAATTGCCTCCGTTAAAACCTCTTTCTGAGGAAAGAATTGAACGGTTACAGATTCCTGGTAAATTTCAATCTGACATCGTTCTGGGCACACCAGGTCCGGAAAGAAAATCAAATTTTTTTATTCCGGCAACGATCGGAAACAATATACTCGGTCGGTTTGGAATGATGGGTCGGTTGGGCGATGTGGTTCGTGAAAATGCAGGCCTTGCTTACCACATCAGCAGCAGCCTGAGCGGCGGATTGGGACCAGGTCCCTGGTATGTATCAGCGGGTGTTTCGCCTGACAATGTAGATAAAACAATTAAACTTGTCCGGGAAGAAATTAGACGATTTGTCAGCGAAAAGGTAAACGAAGAAGAACTAAATGACAGTAAATCCAATTTTATTGGACGGCTGCCGCTCTCTCTTGAAAGCAACGCTGGGGTAGCAGCTGCAATAATGAACCTTGAAAGGTACCAGCTTGGATTAAACTATTACCGAGAATATCCCGAGCTCATTCAAGGAGTAACTGCAGAACACATACTCGAAGCCGCCCAAAAATACCTCTCACCGGAACATCTGGCTATCGCTGTTGCTGGTCCCTGAAATAAGATGAACAACCTGGCTACAGGAATTGATATTGTAGAAATCACCCGCCTCGCCAGTGCAATTGAGGACCATGGAGAAAACTTCCTGAACCGGATCTTTACTCCAGGGGAATTGCTGGAAGTAGGAGATAAAACCGCCTCGTTAGCAGCTCGTTTCGCAGCAAAAGAGGCGGTGGCAAAAGCGCTCGGAACGGGCATAGGTCCGATTAACTGGAAGGAAATAGAAATTCTTAGGGGAACAGCCGGTAAACCGGAACTTTTTTTGAACGGTCAGGCAGCGGTTATCGCTGACCAGTTGCGCCTTGATAAATGGTCTATAAGCCTGAGCCACTCCCATACCTACGCGGTCGCTGTTGCGGTTGCGATTAGCCTGGGTTGATCTTAATAATCAGGCGCTTCAGCCTTCGATGGTTTATTAAGTCGTTCCTTCACAATTTCGTAAACAGCCGGTAAAACGGAAATAAAGATAATCGCCACCACAACAACGGTAAAATTTTCTTTGACAAACGGTAGGTTGCCGAAGAAATAACCTCCCATTGTAAAAATACTCACCCATAAAACCCCCCCGATTACATTATAAGAAATAAAGCGCCCGTAACTCATCTCTCCAACGCCAGCCACAAAGGGCGCGAACGTCCTGATGATTGGCACGAACCGGGCTAAAATAATCGTCTTTCCGCCATGTTTCTCATAAAATTCATGAGTCCGGTCGAGATACTCTTTCTTGAGAAAACGGACCTCACCACTGAAAGCTCGCGGTCCGATAAAATGCCCTACCCAATAATTTACTGTATCCCCAATGACTGCTGCCGCAACCAGCAGCGCCCACAGCAAGAAGATATTTAATGCAGAACCCAACGCCGGTGAGGCAAATGTCCCTGCCGCAAACAAAAGCGAATCTCCGGGCAGAAACGGCGTCACAACCAATCCCGTCTCCATAAATATAATCACGAACAGAATCAGGTAAGTCCAGGTACCGTAATTCTGAATGATCGTACTTAGGTGCTCGTCAAGGTGCAGAATAAAATCAATGAAATATGAAATGATTTCCATAAATTAGTGGTTGAGTTGTTCTTATACGGAATAAATTCAGGAACAGCGGGGGGGATTATAGCATGCTTTTTGGCAATCTTTTCATATTCACACTGCTTCGCTTTGCCTGCTCTCTTCTCTTTGCTGTTTATTAAGATATCCATTGACCCACAACAGGGCTAGAAAAGCAGCAAGGCTTATCATTCCCAGCATAAAAGGGACGACGGCGTCAATTTCTGGCACCCTAAACGGGGCATCCAAACCCGGATTAAATTCTTCAACAATAAAAGCCAGCATCATCAATAATGTAAGCCCGTTCCATAATCCATGTAAACATACTACACCCACATAGCTTAAGCCCAGCCGGGTGTATTTGCTGTACCGCCATGAATAGACCATCGCCCAGCCCATTAAACCTGCTGTTAGGATATGAATAACAGCCGTGCCGATCCGCGCGACAACCACCAGCATCCATTCATCAGCCGTACTGGAAAGTGCGGCGCTTTCAAAAAAAGCGTAACCTGCGCCGCTTATCAACCCCGCCGCAAATCCTTCAGTTGGAGTTAAGCTCCGGTTGATCAATAACCATACCCCGACCGGTTTAAGAGCCTCTTCAACCAACGGGACAATTACCGATACAAATAAGAATACCAATAACAGTATTCCCGGTTTTAAGAAGTATGGACCCAGATTAGCTACAATTTGATCAGGGTCCGCACTCGAATTGACCAATGTCTCAAAGCTGGCGTATAACTCATTTAGTCCATCTGGCTGGTTTAATAAAAAGATCACACCAGCGAAAATCACCACACCAAGCAGTAAAAATTCAACCAGCATAATCATGAAAGGTCCCAATGCCAGACCGCTGGCGAGCACGCCCCACCTTCTTTGCTTTGAACCAAGCGGGAGGTCGCGGACGCCTAGATAAAGAAACCAGAGTATCGGCAGCCCAACCGCAAAAATATGGAAAACCGGCAAAAACCACAGAGATAAGTAATCATTCTGTGCAGCATGGTGGCCCAGCAAAAGCACCGCAGGCAGGGTGAAAATCAGTATGTTGGGCCGCAGCCACCACTTGTCCGGGTATCGAAGGGTTATTTTCCGTCCCGAAGCCCTGTTGAATGAATATACAGCAGATGGAACCAGCAAAAGACCGGCTGCTGCGCTCGCGGCCGCAGAAAGGTACAGCGGCAATCTTCCTCCACCCATGCCTTGAAAATCAACCACTCCAAAAACGCCAAAAAAAAGCAGAATCAAAGCCAGCGCCCACAAACCAATCACCGCCAGAGCGCTAAATACCAACTGAAGAATTGTCAACCAGTTGTTCTTATTCGATTCCTCGATCAATTCAGATAACTCGTTAGCTCTCTAAAATTTTGACACTTAAAATTCGATCACCAACTGGCAGTTCTCCCGTTTGAGATGGATCTCTTTGGGTCAGACTCTCAACAACATCCATCCCCGAAATAACTTGTCCGAAGATAGTATAGTTCCCATCAAGGTTGGGTATCTCTTCGTAGGTAATGAAAAACTGGCTTCCGTTAGTGTCCGGTCCAGAGTTCGCCATACCCACAACACCAGGTTTATCAAATTTCAATTCAGGTTTGATTTCATTGTCAAATTCATATCCAGGACCGCCCATGCCGGTTCCGGTAGGGTCACCTGTTTGAGCGACAAAACCAGGGATAACCCGGTGGAAGATCACATTATCAAACCAACCATTCTCCGCAAGGAATAAAAAACTGTTGACAGCCAACGGTGCTTGTTCCGCATACAGCTCAATCTCGATATCCCCTTTTTCTGTTTCAATGGTGGCGGTATATTCTTTCTGGGGATTAATTACCATTTCAGGGCATTCAAACCGGTTTACACCTTCAAACAATTTAAAATCAATAAAAGATGAGAGTCCATCATAGCTCAGATTACCCTGGTAGGGTTGCCCATTTACGATAATGAACGGGGTGCCGGGAAGAAATTTAGATCCAGTTTCCCATGCCTGCTCGGCTAGATCCTTCAGTTCCTGACTGGTCATATCCTCTTCAAATTGATCTTCATCCAATCCGATTTCGACTGCCTGTGGTACCACCCATTGAGTGAATTCTTCTATCGAAAAATTCCTCCATTCAGGCAATTTTTCATATAACAGGTCGTGCATTTCCCAGAATTTGCCCTGCTTGCCAGCCGCTTCCGAAGCCTGCACCGCAACCTTCGCTTTATCATGAGAATTCAAAGGAAAATGACGGAAAACAACCCTTACATCCCCAGAATAATCCTCTTTGATTTGCGCCAACACGGGCGCAATGCCTGCACAGCCGGGTCACTGAAAATCGCCATATTCGATCACTGTAATCAGCGCATCCTCCGGTCCTGAAATCCAATCATTATCATTTGGAGGCGACAGAACATCATAAGCGATTGCAATTGGATCTTTTTCCCTGCAACCCTCACTTGTTGCAAGGCTCCCACTGGACTCGCCCGGAGAGAGTGCTTCCAAAGGTTCTGATTCTTTCTCTTTAGAATCGGGCAGCTCTCCAGCTTCTTCCTGAGAACCTGATTTTTTGTCCGTTTCTTGCTCCTGCACCAGGTCTGTCGCTTCCGCAACTGCAGAATCTTCTGACACTCGAGAAACCTGCGAACATGCGGTTAGAAACAAAACCCCGATCAGGAACACAATTAAAAACCTGTGTTTCACCAATTGATTTCTCCTTTTACAATTTGGATATTTAATATCATTTTACCAATCATTTTAAGCTCCATGATTAATAATTCGTTCCAGCTGCTCGAATGAATACAGCCACGAGATGCGGTTGAGAAAGGCTGCCAGGGAGGGGCTTTGCTTCCGCAACTCTCTTACGGCTTCACCGACCGGATCTTCCGCTGCGCCTGCTGGACCGCCGGGTTCATCTGCATAGGCACCATAAAAAGCAAAATATGCCTGGTTTAACTTGCGGATCTGGTATCCATGATCCCAAAAGAACCTGCGCCGCGCTTCCATATAAGCCTCAGCCTCTTCAACTTTTCCCTCAGCCAGCAGGTCATCGACTTTCAACCGAGTTTCGTGCATCTCGGCTCGGAAATCAAACGCTGGCGGTTCATTTGGTTCCAACAATTCCGGTGTGTCCTCGCTCTTCTCAGGAGCTGGAGGCGGCACCAATTCCGGGTAGAACCTTTCCAGAAACGCTGTTCCAATTTCCTTGCCCGCAATTGAAGCCGTTGTTTCATTCATCACTCTTAACTCAGGACTTGAAAAGTAATTTATCCCTAATGGGCGCAAAGTTAAGAAATTGTGTACCCACTCATGCGCTACTACCTCGCTCAACCAGACCAGATTGTTCGTCTCCTGGACCATGGTCGGATATACTCCAACTCCCCCGATGGGAACCACAAGAGACGAGACTTTAAGTCCCCGATCTACTTTATCTTCCAGCGCAACCTGCTCATCCAAAGACAAGCCGGGTATCAAAGAGATATCAGCATCCTGCCGGATAAAATCGCGCGGGCTGACTATCAATGCATACGGGAGAGGTGTGTTGTGGTATAAAACCGGAGGAAACGGCTGCCCTCCCGGACCGATTCCCAGATCAGCGATTACGCGGTGTATTTGCCCCTGTAGCACTTCTTCCGAAACAGGAGCGATTAGATTGCGATAGGCATATAGGTGGGAAAGTTCAGTCTCGATTTCTTCCGAAGCAGCAAGGGGATCAAATATATTTGGATCAGCAAAAATTGATTGCAGTTCGCGTTCTTTTTGATGAATTCTGGTTATCAGGTCAAGGTAGTCGTAGATTAGCTGTACCTGGCGATTGTTTCCAATGTATCGGCTTACCCCTTGTGAGGAGAGAGCAAACTTCAAACCGATGGCATCTGCTGTCCAGTCAAAATAATCAAACTCGATTCCACGTGTAAATGAACGTACCCTTTCAATTGTATCGCTGATGGCAATATTGCTGCTCCCGAGCAAAACCAGCGCAAGAACGATAACAATAAACAGTCGAACAATTCTGCCGGTAAAATTGAAGTAGTTCACAGCCTGCGATTGTAACACGTGGGGCTGAATTGGAGCTTATGCCCAACTAAGAAATAGCTTAAGTTAAACTTTATGTAACACACTCACTAATGTACAGAATAATAAGAGCGAAAATTGAAAACGCTTCAGGGGAGTAATTATTCAATCAACCGGGCATGCTATAATAGGACGATTCATCCATCTCGAGGGAAAGAAAGACAGCATGAATTTTCTCATCACCGGCGCGGCTGGTTTCTTGGGGTCGCATTTATCCAACCACCTTGTTAAGGAAGGTCACCAAGTACGCGGTCTTGACGACCTCTCAGCGGGAGATCAAAACTCTCTTTCCTCGGATATATTATTTACCCGGGGTGATGTAAATGATCGCCCAAAACTATGGACCCTTTTGCAGGATGTTGACTGTGTTTACCATCTGGCAGCCCGCGTGGCTGTTCCGGAATCAATCCTCTATCCGCGTGAATACAATGCGACAAATGTTGGCGGGACAGTAAGCCTGATGGAGGCAATGCGGGATGTGGGTGTACGCCGGGTGGTATTTATCTCATCCGGAGCAGTGTATGGCAACCAGTTCGAACAACCGCTAATTGAAAACGCTACCCCTTACCCGACATCCCCTTACGCGGTATCAAAATTAGCTGCCGAATATTATGTGCGCTCAATTGGCGATTTGTGGGGAATAGAAACAGTATCCTTGCGTGTCTTTAACGCCTACGGACCCGGACAGCGCCTGCCCCCTTCTCACCCTCCGGTGATTCCAAATTTCCTAAAGCAGGCGACCCATTCCGGCACTCTGGTGATGCATGGAGACGGCTTGCAGACGCGTGACTATGTATTTGTCGACGATGTGGTCAACTCAATGATAGCAGCCTCTACGGCTCCAGGGGTGGATAATTCGGTAATTAACATCGGCAGCGGTTACGAGACCAGTATTCGCGACCTGGTACAAATGGTTATAGAAGTCACCGGCGAAAAAGTCGAGGTAATCACGAACACACAGAATGATCCAGGCGTATCCAGGATGTGCGCTGATATTACTTTGGCACGCCAGAAACTAGGTTATAAACCATACTTCTCACTGTCAGAAGGAATCAGATTAACAATAGAGCGTGATGAACGTTTTCAACCTCAGCCCCTCACCAATCCCGTTTAGTAATCCAACCTTAATACTGAAAACAGAAAAATAAAAGAAAGGATTCAATATGAGCGTAACCGCAGTCATTGGATCGCAGTGGGGCGATGAAGCAAAAGGGAAGATGGTGGATATACTTTCCCAAAATGCAGATATCGTTGCCCGTTTCAACGGCGGGGATAACGCCGGGCATACTGTAGTTAACCAGTACGGCACCTTCAAATTGAGGTTAACACCCAATGGTTTTTACAACCCAGACACTATTTGCATTATTGGACCTGGAGTTGTTGTCAACATGAACACCTTGATCTCTGAAATCGAATTGATCCAGGTAAAAGGTATCCAGCTTGAAGGCCGCCTTTGGGTCTCGCCGCGCTGCAACGTGATTATGCCCTGGCATCCAATGCTCGAATCGATATACGAAAAAGCAAAAGGTAAATCCCAAACTGGGACCACCCGGCGCGGCATTGGACCAACTTATGCTGATAAGGTCAGCTATAACGGTATCCGCCTGTTTGACTTCAGGGATAAGAACATCCTGAATGAGAAGATGCAGACACAACTAGCAATCAAGAATCCTATCCTTCAAGAATTTGGCCTGGAGCCAATTGAACCCAATTATTGCCAAGCGGAAAAAATCGAACAGTATCTGAAACTGGAGGGTTTTGTCCGGGAGTCTTTCGGCTTGCTTCAAGAATCGCTGGCGGCGGGGAAAGATATTCTGCTCGAGGGTGCCCAGGGAGCGCTGCTGGATAATATCTGGGGCACTTATCCATACTGTACCGCTTCCGTTCCGCTAGCCGGAGGCGCCGCGGCAGGGCTTGGGATCCCCCCGGGAAAGATAACGAACGTAATCGGGGTCGCGAAAGCCTACACGACCAGAGTGGGTAGCGGTCCGATGCCCACCGAGCAGTTTGATGAAGTCAGCGAAATTCTACAGCAGAAGGGAAAGGAGTTCGGCACAGTAACAGGTCGCCCGAGAAGGTGTGGTTGGTTCGATGCGGACCTTGTTCGATTTACCTCGCAATTGAACGGTGTGGACGAGCTTGCAATCACTAAACTTGATGTGCTGGACACAATGCCAGCCATAAAAATCTGCGTGGGGTACAGGTCAATTGAAAAAAACAATCGATTGAGCAGTTACTGGGAAGGGGACGCAATCTGGTTGGCATCTTGCAAGCCGGAATATATCGAATTGCCCGGATGGCAGCAGTCCACCCGGAATGCAAAAAGGTTTGCCGACCTTCCGGTCGAAGCGCAGGATTATATTCGTAAAATCGAAGAGCTTGTCGGAGTAAAGGTTGGTTTTGTCTCAGTAGGTCCTGATAGGGATGAAACAATCAGGATGTAAATATAATTTAGTGAGACGGCATCTCACCCGGAGGAAATGCAGGGGTAGGTTCACCAGACAGGTAATCATCGGGATTGCTCTCTTCAGCATCCAGTCTCAATAAAACCGCCAGGTTTTCCTGGGCTGTTTTATACACATTCTGCATATCGATTGACTCCATATTGTCTCCACACTGGTGGTAGTGCGGATCTGCATATGGCAAGCCTCCAATGCTCAGAACAGCCGGCAATCCACGCTCCCAATATGCATAATTATCAGACCACTGTCCGGATGGGGAACACAATCGCCAGTTGATATCAATCCCGTACTCGCCCCTGACCGTATTGAACATGTTTGAAAGCCGGCGTGTTTCGCCATCTCCATTGTCCCAGAGACAATTCATGTGTTCCGGGGCGGATTCGGACCAGCCTATCCCATCCATAATCAGCCCGGCTTTTATCCCCTCACCGCTTGTGTCGATTAATGTGACATGGTGGCGGCTTCCCCTCAGGTAGTTCTCCTCTCCAACGAAGGAGATAAATCGCCATGAGTGGCGGTTTGGATAATCTTTCAATACCCGTGCAATTTCGAGCATCGCCGCCACCGCGCCAGCATTGTCGCTCGCTCCCGGTGTTGTGGCGACCGAGTCCACATGTGCACCAATTTCGATATATGTTTCCGGATACACAGCCCCAAGTTTTTTTGCTTGGGTGTTTTCCGTATCATGCCAATCTGGCACAGGTTCCGAATAAGGAGAATATCCAAATTCCTCAAACTTATGGTAAATATAAACGGTCGCGCGGATAAGATTATGGTTCTGATAAGTCGGTGAACCGAAATTGCAGTTGCTGTCGACAAAAACCTGGTAATAATCGTGGTGGCGCGGTCCAAAATGATTCACCAAGACGCTTGTATATTCCACCATCCTGTCAAAATTAAGCTGATCCAGGTAGTATGGAATTGGGTCCGGTTCAGTATTCTGGATTAATGGAAGGTAATATTGGTATTGTAGGTCAATGGAATTTTGAATATAGACAGGTGCATCTCCACCCCAACTCTCCTCTGAATTGGCGATCGCGGAGCGGGTCTCTGAGCTCCCTGCAAGCAAAAACAAAACTACCAGGAAATATAAAAACAACCAGCGCAGTTTACCTGCCACAGGATTTGATCGCTGATACATCTATCAAAATAATTGCTCTTCAGCTGAGTAATCTGCGAATCTCACCCGCCAGTGATCGAGCCCTTTGTGGCGCGTCTCCAACATAATTCCCAACATTTATCAATTCATCCAAATCTTCTAGGGAAATGTATTCCCCAATGGCTGGATCCTCTCTCAATCTGGTTTGGAGGGAATTCGACTCGTTCCGGCAAATATCCTGCCAGGCTTTCATTGAGTGCTGTCTTAACCGTTCGTGCATTTCCTGACGATCCGCACCAGATTTCGAAAGAGCCATTAATACCCGTTCAACAGCAGCAAAAGGACCGTAGATTGAAATATTCTGTTCACATCTAAGAGCATTAAGATGCAGATTCCTTACCAAATTTACACTTGTCAACAACAATTCATCCAGCACCAAAAAAGATTCTGGAAGTAAGAACCTGCGGTTGGCGGAATCATCCAATGTCCTCTCCAGGAGGGAATTGGCGGCGTTATCCCATGCTGTTCGGGACATCTGGGCAAGCAAACGGGCCAGTGAATTAATTTTCTCAGCGCTGACAGGATTGCGCTTGAAAGGCATGGCTGATGAACCAACCTGTCTTTCGCCGAAATGCTCACTCAACTCCCCAATACCCGGAGATTGAGCGATACGCAGGTCAAAAGCCAATTTATGCAGTGAGGCGCCCAAACCCGCCATCGCGCTTAGAATCTGGTATTCCTGTTTGCGGGGGTAAACCTGAGTCGTTACTGGAAAAAATGGAAGGTCCAGGCGAGCTGATAATCGTTCTTCGAAAGTTTGAAGGTTTTCCAATTCAATTAAATCTGCGTAGGAAGCTCCTGTACCGACCGCTCCTTTAAATCCCTTTCCTTTAAAATTCTTTCTCAGCTCGCTGAGAGCCTGATAATCGTTCAGTAAATCCTGAGCATAAACTGCGAATCGGTAGCCCAATGTGCTTGGCTCCGCAGGTTGCAGATGCGTATAAGCAATTATTACAAAATCAGCCCACTCTTCCACTCTATCCGCAATCATGAGCAGCAGTTTCGAAAGGCGCTCCAGGATCAAATCGGCTGCGGCGCGAATCCTGAGAGCATCCGCGTTATCCTGGATATCCGCGGACGTGGCTCCCATATGTAAAACTTTCCCGCCCAATTTCGCCTGATCGGCGAACACTCTCAACTCCGCCATCAAATCATGGCGAATCTGCTTTTCAATTTCCAGAGCACGCGAAATATCCACTTCATTTTGAAATGCAATCAGGTCTCTTACCTGTCCCCTCGTGACCAGGCCAAATTCGGATTGGACTTCAGCCAGCGCTACCCATACTTCCCGCCAGAGCAGTCGCTTGTTTTTTTCGCTCCAGATCTGGCGCATACTCTCGCTCCCATAGCGCCAGCTCAACGGCGACCGGTAATTATTAAAATCAGCTACCATGCATCCATTATAGCCATATGATGCGATTGGGTAAATATCCTTTCTGTTCAATACATCAACTTACGTATTCTTATTGCCGCGTGAATTTTATTCCTTTACAATTACCTGCATGCACAATGAACGCATTCTTGGTCGCGATTTTTTCGCCCAGCCTGCATTAAAAGTTGCTCGTAGCCTGCTAGGTATGCAGCTTGTGCGGGTTGATAAATCGGTTCGCATATCTGGGACAATCATAGAGACAGAAGCATACTGCGGCGAGCAGGATTTAGGCTGCCACTGCCGGGCTGGAAAAACCCCTCGCACCGAAGTGATGTACGGTCCCCCGGGGCATGCGTATGTATATTTCACATACGGTATGCACTGGATGTTAAATTTTGTGGTGGAACGGGAGGGGTTTCCGGCTGCAATCCTCATCCGGGGAATCAAACCTGAGGAAGGCATCCAAGTTATCTCAAAAAGGAGGGGGAACCAACCTAAAGCCCGCTGGACAAATGGTCCCGGGAAAATCTGCCAGGCGCTGAATATCGACGGGGAGTTAAACGGTGCAGATCTATGCGCTGAAGATGCCAGGTTGTTCGTCGAAACCGGCAAACTATTTCCAGACTCCTGCGTAAATACCGGTCCACGCGTGGGATTAAATTCGGTTCCGGAACCCTGGAAATCCATCCCGTGGCGATTTCTGGTATCGCAACCTGTCTCACTCGAACAAAAAGATTAATAACCGTTCATTCAGAATCCATTACATCCCAGGTTCCATCAGATATACTTATTGATGGATTAATAAAACAAGACCTCGATATGATCAGTTTTTTGGGCGCTGGGGTAAAATTATCATTTCGATATGTATAATTCAGGTTGGATTCAAGTTTATTGATCATATCCCATTTTTACAGGAGCAAAAAATGACCATCCTAAAAGGAAAAACAGCGTTAATTTTTGGCGTTGCCAACAACAGGTCAATTGCATGGGGAATCGCGAACGCTTTCCATGAACAGGGCGCGACGGTTGGGTTAAGTTACGCTGGAGAAATGCTCGAAAGGCGGGTGCGTCCGCTTGCTGAATCGATTGGATGTACGTTTGTTGAGCCATGTGATGTCACCAAAGATGACGAAATCGCGAACATTGTTGAAAAAGCCAGACAGGAATTTGGTGAGATTGACATCCTCGTGCATGCGATCGCCTTTGCCAACCGTGATGAACTCACCGGCCCTTACTACAATACCAGCCGGGAGGGGTTTCACCTGGCAATGGACATAAGTGTATTCTCTTTTACCGCCCTTGCAAAAGCCTTCCAGCCCCTGTTCCGCCCTGGCGGATCCATGGTCACTATGACCTATTATGGCTCAGAGAAAGTCTCTCCCCATTACAATGTAATGGGAGTCGCGAAGGCGGCACTGGAAGCCTCAATGCGTTACCTTGCTTACGATTTTGGACCTCAGGGTGTGCGGGTCAATGCCATCTCCGCCGGTCCCATCCGAACCCTGGCAGCTGCAGGCGTTTCTGGCTTCAAGACCATGTACCGTAAATTCACAGAAGTCGCGCCGTTACAAAAGGGTATAACCGCAGAAGACGTAGGCCAGGCTGCTGTATATCTCTGCTCAGATATGGCCGCTAAAACGACTGGACAGGTGGTATTCGTCGACTCAGGCTACAATATTTTGGGTCTAACCGAATCAATGGAAACAATAATGAACAGTTAAATGTTATGCTGTGCAGCGCGAAAGTTGACAGCCCAACTCCAGCAAAAAATAAATTGACAACACGACCATGTTTAGAAGGCGTGAAGAAAACAACTTCCCTTCCTTAAAACCAGCCCAAACTGAGCGGGTTACCTCGATATTGGGCTCGGGCATTATCTGGCAAGGCTCTATCAGCGGAAGCGGAGGCATGCGCATTGAGGGAGCTTTTCAAGGTCAAATAAATTTGCACGGTTTACTCGTGATCGGTGCATCCGGTCGAGTAACCTGCGAACATCTGTATGCAAATGTGGTGATTATCGCCGGGGCTGTCAAAGGAGACATCACCGCCGAAAAAGTAGAAATACGTTCAACCGGCAGGGTATGGGGAAACGTGGTTACCACCTCTTTCGCCACGGAGGAAGGTGCTTTCCTGAGAGGCCAAATTCGGATGGAAGACAAGGTTGATATCGGAGAAACTGCTGAACCTCTCACAAAAATCGAGTATTCGGATGACGACCAGCCGCCTCAGATTCAAGGAGGGTAATTTACTTTTCTCCTATCTTCGGATAGCCTTTCTAGCGAGATAATCCACGCGCTGATTATGGCGATTTCCAGCATGCCCGCGTACCCAGTGCCAGTCGATCGCATGCCGGGCGATTAATTTGTCCAAGGTTTGCCACAAGTCGACATTTTTTAATGCTCCCCCTTTTCGCCTCCAGTTCCGGGCGCGCCAAATTTCCAGCCATTCCGTTATTCCGCGTTTCAGATATTCTGAATCGGTGTAAAAATCAATCTCACACTCCCTGTTTAGGGTTTCTAGTGCTTTTATTGCCGCAGTCAATTCCATCCGGTTGTTTGTAGACTCTTTCACTGAACCGCTTATTTCCTTCCGGCGCGATTTAAAGAAAATTAAAGCTGCCCAACCGCCAGGACCCGGATTCGGATCGCAAGCTCCATCTGTGTAGATGGTGACATGTGGAAGATCGGTCATATTTAATTTGCTTGAGGTGTTTCGGTAGCCTGCCTGGTATTTTCAGGAGTCGGTGTGTTTGTAGGGCTGGAGGTTACACTCGCTGTTGGAGTGACGCTGGGGGTTGGCGTTACTGTCGGCGTGAGAGTCGCTGAGGGTGTGAAAGTCGGCGTGTCGAGCAGCCCGCTTTTTTCCGGACCCAAATACAATTCGTGGGCAGTTTTATCCAAGAATTCTAAAAGACCGGAAATATCATCAATCGTAAAGTAGGATAAGAATAACTGCCGGGTCGCATCACCCAGCGCCCATCTGACGGTCTGCCAGGATTGAATCCCCGGTTCTGATTTTGCATCATCCATCAATGCTACAGCCTGAGACCAGTGCGGGTTCTGTTCCCGGTATTCGTTTAACAGATCAAGGGTAGATTCCCGGATTGGCAGTGTCCCGGCTGCTTCAATCATTCTAGCCTGCTGTTCTGGCTCGCTAAACCACTTGAGAAATAGCCAGCTTGCCAACTGCTTTTCCTGTGAGGAAGATAACAGAATTAGAGCAGGACCGTAAACATCAAATGCGCCGGATCCTGAAGGGGAAGGATAACTAATCACAACCCATTTGTCTTGATTACTCTTACTCCGGAACGCCTCCTCCTGGATGGGGATATCCGAGATGTCTCCAGATCTGAATAGCGCCCGGCGAGATGCAAACTCAACCTCGGGGTTTTCACCTGCGGATAACCAGGCACAACCATCATCAAATAAAGACCTCAAGTATCTGAATGTTTTCTCTGTCTCAGGAGTTTTAAACTCGTAGATTTGCTTCATTTCACCGGAATCATCGGGATAGTAATACTCAGCCCCATGAGCGTACAGCCAGCCCAATGTTGCAGTATAGTCAGTTGAAACCACCCAACCCCCCATACCGTTATTTTCATCATTGTCATCCAATAGAACAGCATTAAAAGCTGCACAAGCCTGGTCTTTAAATTCCTCAGGGGTGCTAGGCGGGCTATCAAATCCCAGTTCATTGGCCCACGACTGGTTATAAAAAAGGTAATTCCCATACTGCTGCACAGGTAAACCCAGCCTTTTATCACCAATCTGACTCTTCCACCACAGGGGATCATAAAAATCCACCTGCTCTTCTTTACTCAATCCTATGTATGGATCATCAATGTATGAATTAAGATCTTCAACAGGCCAAAGATTATCCCACGCATCCGCCTGGTGAATATAGCCCAACGCCAGGTTTGGTAAATCCTCTATATTTTGCTGCATAAAAATCTTTTTGTTTATCGAGTCTGCATTACCCTGATAGAGCGACTCAACTGTTAAACCCCATTCGTTGTTTTCATTCCAATCCCCCACAATCTCGTTGATGACTTCGCCCAATTTGCCACCCCATGTATGCCAGAAAATAATTTGCTCGCCGGCCAAGTTTCTCAAATCAACATCTGGTTCCAGCGTCGGGCTGATATCCGGCGTATCCGTAATTTCCAAAGCAGTTGCTGACTTGGTTGAGGTCGCAGAAATTTTAGTTACAGCTGGACTTGCTGTCTCAGTACCAACCGCAGAACCAGAAGACTGGCTGCATCCCACAACAAATACCAGCAACCAGACCATTTTTATTAACCCAATATCCTTAAAAGTTTTGGCTTTTTTCATTGTAGCAGTGGTTAATCTTTCCAAAATGAATTACAAATTATAGTCCAACCTTGCATCGATAAATCATGGTTTTTTTGTGGGCTGCCATATAACATCCCGCACTGTTTAAATCACAAACATACCAGCCCACTGGTAAAATAAATCGTAAGGCCTAATATATTTATGTACAATCTACGCTTTTCACACCCTCATCCAACACTTCCAAGCTTACCACATGCCTGAAACCCACTGGAAAATTTTTTTATTCCTCCTGGTTTGTTTTTTACCTCTTTTTGCATGCCAGAACAAATCAATAGAGGCAGGTGAGAAACTCAATGCGCACAGCATAGAATCAACCCCGGTTATCACTGCCAATCCCACAAATGATACTGGCAAAATCGAGGCGGGCGACCTACAACAAGAATCTTTATCAGCCGATCCCTGGGAGATAATAAATCCTGACGGCCAATCAGTTCATTTCTGGCATCCATACAGCGATCAGCGTCAGGATGTTTTGAACCAATTGATAACAGATTTCAACCGTACAAACGAATGGGGGATAAAGGTAAACTCCGAATCGAAAGACAGCTTTTCCAACCTTTACTATGATGTTCTGGGGGTATTAAACACACCTGATTCTCCCAACATGGTGCTGGCATATCAGGATCAATCCTCTGCATACTATATGTACTACGGTCTGGCTGATATGGAAACACTTCTGATCAGCCCAAAATGGGGATTTTCTGCCACTGAACTGGATGATTTTTATAGCTATATTCTAAAACATGACCTTTCGCCAAAATTCGACAACCACCGCCTGGGTTTTCCGTTCTTTCGAGCCTTAAACATCCTTTACTACAATGACGACTGGTTAAAAGAACTGGGATACGTAAATCCGCCCTTAAATCCTGAGGAGTTTAAAGAGGTAGCTTGTAAATCAAGTGAACAACATTTCAGCAAAGCAGAAACTGATGAAAGTAAAGGCTATGGCATGACCATAAGTGCCTCAACTTTAATCAACTGGGCGTTTGCCTTCGGAGCAGATATATTCAACGAGGATAATCAGATGTATAACTTCGATTCTGAGGAAACTGTCCAGGCAGCAAAATACCTGCAGGAACTGGTCAACCGGGAGTGCGCAACAGTGCTAAATGATAATCTTGCGAACCAGAAAGGATTCGCGGAAGGGAAACTGCTTTTTACAACTGGAACGAGCTCAGGTATACCTTTTTATCAAAATGAAATTGAAGAAGGACTGGATTTTAATTGGAACATTGCTCCCCTGCCACATCCTACAACCAACCCAACCCAGAATGTCTACGGCCCCAGTATCAGCATATTAAAGACAAACAGAGAATCCGAACTCGCTAGCTGGTTTTTTATTAAATTCCTGACCGGGCCCGAGGCTCAGGAATTATGGTCAGAATCAACATTTAATTTCCCGGTTCGTAAGAGTTCAGGAGGGAGGTCAGCCGATTTCAAACTCAAAAACCCTCAATATGCAGCTGCTGGTAATTTAATGGAATTTGGCAAATCCGAACCTTCACTTCCTGGCTATAATTTTGTGCAGGAGCTGGTTGCCGAATCTCTGGCAGCGATATTACGAGGGATGGATGCAAACCAGGTTTTATCGGAATTAACAATAGAAGCGAATGCGCTTCTTGAGAATCAGAAAGAACTTCCGCTTTCAACAATTGAATCTATTCCAGTTCCGGAGACCGGGAGATAATTCACATAAGGACATTATTTCCAAAATAATTTATAATAATGATCCTCCCAAAAATCTCGTTATATGTATATACCAAAAATGTACTTGAGCTTCCCCAAATTTCATCCCATCTAATAAACAAAGGAAAGGAGCTCGATGATGCTTGAAATTAAGAATCTGACGAAAATATATGAGGGGGATGTATTGGCGCTGGACAATGTCAGCTTCAACGTCCAGCCAGGTGAGTTCCTCGCAGTTATTGGTCTGAGCGGTTCCGGCAAATCGACGTTGCTGCGATGCATTAACCGGCTGGTTGAACCAACAGCAGGACAGGTAATCTTGGATGGAGTTGACGTAACCGGCGCTAACCAGAGTGAATTGCGTTTAATCCGCCGCAAAATTGGAATGGTTTTCCAGCATTTCAATCTGGTATCCCGTTCACAGGTAATTACCAATGTTCTCTCAGGCAGGCTGGGATATGTAAACCCAGCCCTGAGTTTAATTAACCGTTTTCCAGAAGATGATATAGAAGCCGCATTAAAACAGCTTGATCGGGTTGGCATTGCCAATCAGGCTTATAAGAGAGCAGATGAACTGAGTGGTGGGCAACAGCAGAGGGTGGGTATAGCACGAGCGATGATTCAGAATCCGGAAATGATTTTGGCAGACGAGCCGGTTGCCAGCCTGGATCCGGTTCTGGCGCACTCCATCATGCAGTACCTTGAACAGATAAACAATGAAGATGGTGTGATGGTTCTGTGCAGTTTACACTTCCTGGATCTTGTGCACCGTTATGCGGACCGAGCTATCGCCCTGAATGAAGGAAAGCTGATGTTTGACGGTAAGCCAGAGGCAATTGACGACGAACGGTTCAAAGAGATTTATGGCAAAGAAGCTGAAAGAGTTGGTTAATGTGAGGTAATCGTGAACAAAAGGCCATCATTGTTACGTTCATTTATTTTTTGGATATTTGTGTTAATCGGGTTAATCACTATAGCTTATGGTTTCCAGGTAACAAAAGTCAATTTTATAGAAACCCGGTCGGAACAACGCCTCACCCAGCTCACACGCATTATCCGTGCCCTGGCACACCCGGACATCTTGGAATACGACAAGGAAGAGGTTTTTGTTGAAGCGCCAGTTTACCTGCCCTGCCCAGAGGCTGAAGTCCCAATCCACGAACCAGATACCAGCGGTCCTTACATCATTCTTGATCCCAATTGCGAAGATGCCGGCGAGTTTATCGTAGTGGAAGGATTTAATTTTCTTCCTAATGTTCAAGGGCCCATTAATTTTATCCCACCGAGCGGCGCATCTTTGAATATTGGCAATTTCACAGCGGATTCGAACGGTGAATTTGAACAGAGGGTACAACTTCCTAAAAGACAGCCAGTTGAGGAGGCTCAAACCATGCGGGTAATTTCCCGCAAGAACGTTGGACTGCCACATTTCTCTTCGGTTGCACATGCAACCTGGGAAAAAATAATTGAAACTGTTTTCCTGGCTTTGCTCGCAACGATATTCGGTACACTGATGGCGATCCCCTTGAGTTTTCTGGCTGCACGCAATCTTATGAGCGAAGTAAAGAGTCCTGTATCAAGCGTCGCTCTGATGTTGATAGGATGGCCTATAGGTATTTTTCTCGGTCTTTATTTGACCCAACTTGTAGGTCAAGTTCGCGATATCTTGATCTCGAATATGGTATGGGAAATAGCAGGATTAATCATAAGTCCAATACTTGGATGGTTATTGCTGCGCTGGGCTGTGCCAGCTGAGGAGACCAACGAGGCAGGATTGCCGATCCGAATCGGGAGGATAGTTGCCATACTAGTAGCGGTTGCATTAATAATTCTCTCCCTTCTTATCTTGGGCAAGTTAATGTACATAACCGGAGCATGGCTTGAAGAAAAGCTGGGGGCATTCAGTTTCCTGGGGTATTTTGTATCCCAAGCCGGAGAAGTCCTCAGGATGGTAACGCCAGTTTTTACTGCTCTAGCAGGAGGCGCCGTTAGTGGAGGAATACTGAGCAAATTTGGTCTTATCATCGCCGACCGATATTCAAAAAGCACCATACGTGTCACCAATGCTATTCTGGCTGCTATCGCCGGCGCAATCATCTTTGCCCTAATTGGCGCAGGGATCGATTGGCTCTACCAGTTAAACGATCCGATCAAAACCCTTTTTATTCCGGCTGTAGTTGGAGTAATTGTTGGGTTACTTATCTCCCTGCGGCTTGGTCCAAAGGAACTGGTCCCAATCGGTATCGCCATTTACCTGATAATGCGTACGATATTAAATGCTGCCAGATCAATCGAACCATTAATTTATGTAATCGTCTTTGTGGTCTGGGTTGGAATCGGCCCATTCGCTGGCGCGCTGGCGCTTGCACTCCATACAATCGCTGCGCTTGCCAAACTGTACTCCGAGCAGGTTGAGAGTATCTTACCAGGACCGCTTGAAGCTGTAACTGCTACCGGCGCGAATCGACTGCAGACTATTGTCTATGCGGTTGTTCCGCAGATTATCCCACCCTATATCTCGTTCACAATGTACCGCTGGGATATAAATGTGCGTATGTCCACAATTATCGGCTTCGCTGGCGGTGGAGGTATCGGATTTCTACTCCAGCAGAATATCCGCCTGCTCGATTACCGTGCGGCAGCTGTCCAGATGCTGGCGATCGCCTTTGTAGTCGCATCAATGGACTACACCAGCGCCTGGATCAGAGAAAAATTCGTTTAGTAGCAGGAAATTAGAATTCTCTTCCGACTGAGTGCGCCTCAGCGGATATAATCCTTCGGGTCCACGCGAACCCCTTCATACATCATCTCAAAGTGAAGATGGGGTCCGCTTGATCTTCCGGTATTTCCAACTGCCCCGATTACATTGGTTTGCCATACACTTGCGCCACAGCCCACATATAGTGCACTGAGATGGGCATACAATGACTGCCACCCATTCCCATGATTGATGACGATCACGTTTCCATACCCCCACTTATTCCAGCCTGCATATACCACTACCCCGTTATCGATGGCATAAACCGGGTCACCTTCATTACCATCTAGGTCAATACCAGAATGGTTTGCGTCCGGGTTAAAATCATAACCAGAGATGAAGAAACTATCCACCGGCCGGATAAAGACACCTGCTCCAACCGCTCCCGCTGTAACGCTTTCACAGGCGCCGGGTCCCAGAACCTTTGCTACTGAAGGGTCATCAATCGGTATTACCGGGGCACTCCAGCTCACAAATTCGCGTTTACCTCCTGGGATTACCAGCCAGGTTCCAGGTTCGATATTGGGGTTTGCCAAATCCCCTATTTTATCGAAGGAAAGATTATTCCCTGGAAAACCTATTATATCTTCAGGAGAAACATTGAAAAACTTGGCGACACCATTCAATCCATCCCCCGCAGACCACTTGTGATAAGCACCATCAACCGGGAGGATATTTATCTCCTGTCCTGCAATAATATTATGGGGATTATCGCCGAGCACAAACTGATTTGACCATAGAATAGTCTCGGGTTTCAGACCAAATTTGTCAGCGATATCGATTAAAGTATCGCCTTCTTTTACAGTGTACTTAAATACTTCATTCCTCGGCCTTGAGGGCACATCAGTATGCAAGTGTGCTCGCCTCTGCACTCCGGGAATATTCTCTGAATATGGTTTCAGTACTGGCAAACCCCGGTAGATCTCGGTTGGGGTTGGCGATGCAACCTCTGCAGCAAGTGCCGATTTCCCTAGTGGATTTACAATTTCAGCCTGCAGGTAAAATTCACGCATGCCCAGAGCAACCAGGAGGATCAACGCCACCATTAGAGCATGCGTCCCTATCCGGGTCAGCCTCTCCGTTTGGTCACCATGCATAACTCGTCGCGCGCGGGATAGCAGTTTTTTGTCTATCCTCTTGTTGTCTGCTGGGGAATTAGAATCCTCAACCGAGCTATTCTCTGGCATATTTTACGCTCCCAGAGCATCATAACAAATCCCCCCAGAATCCGTCAACTTAAGGTCCGGTTAAGGCTTCAAATGCTTTTTGAGCTACAGAATCCGGATCGGCCTGCCTGTTTAAAATCTGTTCAGTGGCTTCCTTCATCACCGGTCCGACACTCATTAGCACATCAATCGAGGGCATTATTTGGGCTGATAATGAAATTGTGTTCAGCACAGAACGCAGATTCGGTTGAGACCATCTTTCAAGCGCGCTAGGTCTGGTCGGTAAATAGCCGGCCGCTTCCGACCAGGCACCGAGATAATCGCTTTCGGTTAAAAATTTTGCGAGTTCAAGGCTTATCTCCTGGTGCTCGGGCTGGTGAGTGGGAATAGCCCAGATCCATCCTGAAGCCAACGAAAAGGGAGTTCCATCAGGTGTCGGCATTACTGAAATTGATGAAGTCTCCTGTTGATCAACCAGGTAATTAGAAATTGCGGTAACCACCATATTCACCTGATTGCTTTCATACGCCTCCCAGACTTGCTGGTCGCTTTCATACTGGGTTAACCAGGATGGCATTACACCTGTTTGCTCAGCTTCCTGATAATAGATCAACACATCGGTAAATATCTCTGCATTCAGAAACGGCCTTCCGTCACTATCACGGATTGCTCCACCTTTTGCCAGATACTGCGAGAGAGTAAAAATAGCCCGGGGGTCTGCGGCTGGAAACACAAGCGGTACAGTGGTATTCAGCGCCGAACTCCAATCTCCCGGGGGAGAAGGTATTTCTTCTGAACTGTACACTAATGCAAAAGATTCCCCGGCAAAGGGTAACCCATAAGTCCGGTCCTGGATTGTGGATAGCATCTGAGCATATTCATACCAATCCGTTTCAAGCACCTCATCATCAAGTTCATCGATTGGGTGCAGCAATCCTTTTAATGCAGCCGTCTCCAAATCGGAATTAGGAAGTGCGATTAGTTCTGGTAAAGCTAACGGTGCTGCAGCACTGGTAACACTGAGCGAGTCCAGCAACCCGCCTGCACCGCTTGCTTCTTTAATTCTCACATCTAACTCCACGTTTATGTGACTTGATTTAAATTCATCCAACCTGTCCTTGAATAATTTTCCTGCACTGGTATTTGACTCCGGATCCATATTTGGCGGTACCCATATCCTGATTCTCAGCGGACTTGGGCTGGAAGGGGTATCCTGAACCTGCTGATTGGCTTCAGTCACCTTTAATTCCTCGATCGGTGCAGGGGATCCTGTCGGAATTACTCCTTGATCTGACCCAAGCAGTTCGGGAGGTAGTGGAATGCTTTCACACGCCGAAAGCAAGATGATAATCAAAATCCAGAACAGCCAGTTTTTCATAGTCACTAAAAATTTCAACCAGTTACTTTATCCCAGGGACACAGGTTGAGTGAGTAATTCTATCATCAACCCGACTGCGTTTTTTACATCCCTCAGATCAACCATCTCTGAAGGTGTGTGCAGATAGCGGCATGGTATTGACAGACATCCAGCAGGTACGCCAGTTTGGACTAATTGGAATGCGCCAGCGTCTGTCGAACCGCGTTCCAGCACCTCCAGTTGATATGGTATCCCATTCTTTTCTGCTGCAGAGACCATCCACTTTACAACCCTTGGATCAGCGATCAAGCGCTGATCCCGTACTTTGACTGCCGGTCCTTTTCCCAAATCGACAGACATCCTCAAAGCCTTTGGGGTATCGCCTGTGCGGGTTACATCGACAGCAAAGCCTAGGTCGGGTTCAATCCCAAATGCAGCCGGCGCGGCTCCACGCAAGCCAACCTCCTCCTGTACAGTGAAAACAAAAAAGACTTCGTTTTGCAGATCAATTTCATCATAGCTGATTCTGCGCAATGTTTCTACCAAAACTGCCACCCCAATACGATCATCAAGTGCTTTGGAAACAAGTCGATCGCCCAATTCAATCAGCCGGTAATCGTAAGTGGCTACATCGCCGACCTGCACAGGCCAATCCCCCTGGTCTTCAAAACCAAGATCAATAAACATATTCTCGAAGGTTTGTGATTTCGCCCCGGTCATCTTGCGCTCTGCGCTGATCAATCCAAGCGATCCGTTCATCATCCGAACCCTGCTGCCAATACAGGCGTCTGCGTTCACGCCTCCAATTGGCATAAACCGGATGTAACCGCGTTCTTCAATGTGGGTGACCATAAATCCAATTTCATCCATATGGGCGGCTACCATGATCTTTTTGCTCTCTGGACCTGTTTTTCCCCTGCTAACAATCAGGTTGCCGAGGTTATCCGTTCGGATTTCATCCGCAAATGATTCAACCTCCTTCGTTACTAATTTCCGGATACCAGATTCAAAACCAGACGGACCTGGTGCTTCACATAGGCTGCGAATCAGATTTTTCATATTTTCTCCTGACGATGGGTTTTCATTACCGGTTGAAAATCTATCTATAGCTCCATTGCAAGGATATCGCCGGACATACCAACCAGACCAAAATAAATCAATTTCTGGGTATTCATCCAGTCAAGAATGTCACAGATAGAAACTGGCGAGTGCAAATAACGGGCAGGCACAGAGATGGAAATACTAGGGATGCCGCTGCGTTGTTTGTGAATAGCGGCAGCGTCTGTTCGCCCGCCGCCAGGCTGCCGGAGTTGGAAAGGTATGCCTTCAACGTGAGAAGTATTTACGAAATGCTTGATCAGGCGCGGGTCAGAAATTGTGCCCCGGTCGGCTATATAGATTGCTGGTCCTTTTCTGATCCGGGTGTTGTACTGTTTGTTCCCACTCCATCTATCATCTCCTTCGTCCCAGGCAGGTTGATCGTTGGCAGGGGTAGAATCGATTACGATTGCAATATCTGGATCAAGCTCAAACGCAGCAGCACTCGCCCCTCGCTGGCCAACCTCCTCTTGCACTGTAAACGCCGCAAACAGGTCAATATTTTTTGGGGCATTTTTAAGCAATTGGATAAGAATAGAAACACCTATGCGGTCATCAAGAGCTTTAGCAAAAACAGCATTGTCATGATCGGCAAACTCTGTAGAAAATACAACCCGATCTCCGATTTCTACATATTCCCCGTTATCCGGTCCTACATCAAGCCTCATATCATCTACAGAAATCAGATTCTGTCTTTCGGCAGCTGACGTAAGGTGAATTGGGGCAGCCCCGATGATTCCAGGGATTTTGTTCTTGCCGACCGCCACAGATTTGGCAGGTAGAAAATGAGCTGGTATTCCACCAACTAACTCAAAACGGAAGATCCCTTTGCCCTCATCATGTATCACCATCATGCCTACTTCATCCATATGTGCGGCTAACATCACCTTCAGGCGATTCTCTCCGTCGCCAAAACGCCTGGCCAGCACATTTCCCAGAACATCTACCTTGATTTCATCCGCAACAGCTCTCACCTCTTCGATCACAATTTTACGCACTTCAGCCTCATCTCCGGAAACTGCGGAGGCGTTGCAAAGGCGTTCCAACAAACTCACCTGCTCATCACTAATTTTCAGAGATCCATTTTCCGTCATTCATTCAACTCCATCAAACAAAATACACCAATCTCTACTTCAAACTCCAGCTTACAATTCTTTGTCCAAGGCAAGTTTCTCCATAAATTCTCCATCCAGGCTGCAAATAAACTCCGCCAGCAGTCGCGAGCACCGTTCGATATCTCTGACAGAGACCAATTCTACGGGTGTATGCATATATCTTAGAGGGATCGAAACGACCATTGTTGGAATCCCGGAAGCGGTAACCTGCATGGCGTAAGCATCGGTGCCGGAATGGCGCGGCAGGGGTTCCATTTCATGTGGTATTTCCAATTCTTCCGCAAGTCTTTTCATCGCCTTGTGAAGCTCCTGGTGAATATTTGGACCCCATCCCAGAACTGGTCCCTCGCCAAATGCGCACGTCTTGTGTTCGGGTACCCCGGGTCCTGCGCCGTGTGTCACGTCAATCGCAACCGCGATGCTGGGGCGCAGTTTGAAAGCTGAAGTATATGCACCTGCAAAAGTCTCCTCCTCTTGGACTGTAGCAACCGCCCAAACATCCCACTCACACTGTCTCCCATCAAGCAGGGATAAACTACCGCTAAGCGCAGCTATAGATGCCCGGTTATCAAGCGAATGCCCCAAGAGGAGATCCTTGCCCACGCTGACGGGAGGTTGGTCAAAGGAGATTAAATCTCCAACTCGTATATTTTCGTTTACAAATTCTGGTGGCATACCCACATCCACCAGCAGATATTCCAGAGGAACAGCTTTACTTTCAAGTACATCCGGAAGTAAATTCCTGTTAGGGGAGACAATAACCCCCTTCAATTCCTGCCTGCCATGGACCGTTACCGCAGTACCCGGCAGCACACGTGGATCAATCCCGCCTATTTCCGTAAGCCGGAGATATCCTTCAACGACTCCAGTCACCATCAAACCAATTGCATCCATATGTGCTGCCAGCAATATGCTGTTTCGTGGTTGGGTTCCTGTGCCGTGCCGGAGGCCATGTAAACTGCCCATCCGGCTGACATGTATTTCATCCGTATATGGTTCCCAGGCTGATCGAATCTTCTCCCGGACCGGAGCTTCATATCCGGATAGACCAGAGATCGATATTATGTTTTTCAGGAAAGATAGGGTGTCATTCATTTGCATTTTTCCGATTGTCTCTTTATGTCTCTTTCTCTCTCAGGCATTCACGGCTGAGCAAATTCAAAAATATATAAAACAACCAGATCAATATCCATCTGCACTTTCTGTTGGCGTCCCGGTCGTAGATAGTTTATCACCATCACCTGGAGTGAAAACCTGCGTTCCCACAGGCTCAGGTGTTGGTGTCTCGGTGGGAGTTGCTGTCAACCAGAATAACCGGGTCGGCAAATTCTCAGAGGTGGGCTTTGAAATAGCAAGAATGTCCACTGCCTCCTGCAGAATACTCTCTATCCTGTTCTGGTCAGGCAGCAAAACCGATGCCCCTGATTCAGGCAGCCTTACAGGTTCCACATCATCCATTCCTATCTGGAAGTTATGGATTCCATTCACATCCTGCAGGTGCAAAACAAAAGGTAAATAATCAATCAGGTCCAACAACCCAAAATCGGATTTCATCGACCCACTGTAACGTGCATACCAATCCGGCAGGTCAAGCATATTCTCCAGAGTAAAGAACTTATTGAACAATACTCTGAGGACTTCCTGCTGGCGCTTGCTGCGGGCAAAATCACTGGACGTCCGCCTTTCGCGCACATAACATAATGCTATATAGCCATCCATATGAACCAATCCCGCCGGTACACCACCGCAATCATAAGGAAGTGGTTTGTTAACCTGGACATCGACTCCGCCAAGATCATTTACAAAATTAATAAAGTCGTCCAGGTGTGCCAGTGCCCAATGTTCGGGTCTGATTCCAAGGTTGTATTCCAACGTATCGAATAATAAGTCCGGACCTCCCTGTGCAAATACAGTATTGACACGGCCCATCCCATACCCGGGTCTGTAAACGTACAAATCACGAGGCACTGAAATCAGGCTGGCGCTTCCGTTCTCCTGGTTGACAAGCAGCAGTATTATTGTATCTGTCCGTCCTGTAATGGGTGATAAATAATCTGTCCCCAGCAGGACAACCGTCTCAATATCCTGAGGGGGCTCCATAACCGCGGCAGGCGGCGGTAAGGTCGCAGTCTGTGAGATTGCCGGAGTTTCACTTGATTCCACCGATGGCATATTGGTTGGCGGATTTACACTATCCTGATTACTATCCTCCTGGAAGGTGATAACTGGAATTTCGCTCTGGAGGGGATCTTTTAAAAGATCCACATCCTGCGAGAATGATAATGCCGAATCCTGATTACTAGCATCCGGAGATTTCCTCATATCGTTCCTGCTGCAGGCGGTTATGAGAGAAAGACCAAATATTGCCAGCAACACTCGTAATGCAGAATTTCGCATAAAAATCAAGAGCCCTCAGCGGGCGTTAATTCCGGAGTTGCCTGTGTGGGCGTCGCAGTCGGCATTGGTTGGGTCTCTGTCGGAATGGGCGTATTACTTGATGTGGGGGTTGAGCTCGGGGGTAGTGGTGTTAACGTAAAGGTGGGAGTGAAACTTGGGGTAATGGTGTTCGTGAGTGAAGCGGAGGGGGTAAGAGTGGCTGTGGCAGTGCTTGTGATCGTTTGGGTTGATGTTTGCTGGGTTTGGGTAGGGCTTGGAAATCCCGTCGTTGTAGGAGGTAAGGGGAAAGTCGCAGTTGCAGTTTTTGAAGGCGTTAGCGACGGTGATGGAGTTTGACTTATCCGGTTATTATCAGACAGATTCACTAGTGCAAGTCCCGCACAGTAACACGGTATTGTTATCAATATGACCGCCAGCAATCCTATCCGCAGCCGAGAACGTGTGTCAGAAGGCAAGTTCATTCAACCAACCCAATGCGTTGATGATAACACCAGCCCCATAACATGACAAGCGGCAGCCTTGGTAATATTGATACAGGCGCTAAGGCTGGAAAAATCTGCATCCTGCAGCGGCAGGAATGAATTAAAATTAATTGTTCAAAAATATACTTCCTCACGTGCAAAATATGGACTGGATATATCTATCGCCCCACTTGGATGACGCCGCTTATTCCTGCGGTGGATTGATTTGGATGCAGAGTCAATCAGACCAGAATGTTAGCATCTGGACAGTCTTCGCCGGAGATTCTCCCGGAGGCTCATTTTCACCTTTCGCAGAGACAATCATTAAACGTTGGGGACTAATGGATAACCCTTCAAAATTTCGCAGAAATGAAGATATCCGTTCCTGCCAGATTCTTGGAGCAGAATGGTTCCATTTCGATTTCCCGGATGCAATCTACCGCATCATCCCGCATAATGAAGCCACAACAAATAATTCAAGCATGAATTTCCTTTACCCTGATGAAGCCGCGCTGTTTGGACCCGTAAACCAGAAAGAGAGCCAGCTTGTGGGCCTGATAGCAGACCAGCTGATGACCGAACTGAAAGAAAAACACTCGATGGATGAATTTTTTTTCAATAAAGTCCAATTGGTATGTCCGATGGGGCTGGGAAATCATGTTGATCACCAATGGAGCCGCATAGCGGCTGAAAGCTTGGGACTACCGCTGCTTTATTACGCAGATTTTCCTTATGCCCAGTATGCCCTGGACGAGCTGCATAGAATGACGCGCTCAGAGTGGAAGAAAATGTTATTCAGAATAAGCCAGAGCGGATTAACCGCCTGGCAAAACGCGATTGAAGCACACCAATCGCAATTAAATACATTCTGGTCTGACAAAAAAGAGATGCAAAAAAACGTTTCTAAATACCTGGAAGTAATGGGCGGCATCCCACTCTGGGGTTCAATTTAATGTTGAATATTACAAACCTAATCAAACTTGTCAAATCAAAAGATAATGTTACCGAACAATCATCATTCATTCAAATGATAATGTTACTAAAGCGTCCTCTCCTTTTTTTTTAACATTTATTGTTTCATCGAATAAACCTGATCGTTCGGACAGGACGACACTAAAGCCGTCTCCACTGCAGAATTCTTCCAATCACCAACACTCAGAAAAACATCTTCTGTCAAACCATCCTTAGCGCCAGGCAGTGCCCGCAATTGGTCAATCATTTGATCAATTGTGTCACGTAACCGGCACGGGTTTATGTCTTCCCGAAAAGCTTGGAGCTGCTGCTTTGTTTGTGAAGCCAGGGGGCCTTTGGAACACAAGCGGTCAAACGGCGGTTGGGCTTCATCGTAGATGCGTTTGCACCGAAAGGGTTGATCAGGTAGTGGGATTTTCTCATTCAATCGCATTACTGGTTGGAAGAAATTATGATAAATCCACAGTTTTTCGAGCAGTTGATTGAGCATCCGCG
>JBJYWI010000137.1:0-10553 GCA_046259385.1 Anaerolineales bacterium | reverse complement strand
TACTGTTTCAACGAGGATGAAGCCCAGGCGATGGTAAAAGCCGGAGCGGATATGATCGTCGCCCACGTAGGTCTGACGACCGGCGGGACAATCGGCTCGCAGGCGGCGATGGCGATGGATATGGCTATCGATACCACCATGCGGATTGCGGAAGCCTCGCGCTCCATCCGGAAGGATATCCTGGTCATCTGCCACGGAGGCCCGTTTGATGAACCCGAGAACGTAGCGGACGCCATGAAGCGCATGCCTGGCATAAACGGCTTCTACGGGGCAAGCAGCATGGAGCGCCTGCCGGTCGAAAGGGCGATCAAGGAACAGGTTGCGAAATTTAAAGGGATGAAACTGTCGGCTTAGTTTTAACAAGAAGCAGTTTGGGAAAGAACAAATCCTTTTTTAAACAAATCAATCGCGATTATATGAAGAGACTGTCCAAAATGCACCATTGTCATGCTGAGCAGAGCGAAGCATCTAATTGTGATACAGCAAGACTCTTCACTACGTTTCCCTAATAGGGCTGTTCCGTCAGAGCGACACTACTTTTGGGGACAGCCCTTTCTATTTTGCGTTCGTGCCTAGAAAGATTAGGAACATGCTCTTTCACAGGTGTTTTCGGAAAAATTCAATGGTACGCGCCATCGCCTGTTGAAAATAAGGGGAACTGATGTTGTGACCTCCACCGGGGTAATTGTAGAATTCATACTCCTTACCATTTTGCTGCAACACAGCTACAAGGTCATAAGTGTAACCGATACTGACAACCTCATCATTCTGGGCATGGTGAAGCTGGATAGGGCTGTTGAGATAACCGATATTTTCAGTCAATGAGACCGCTTTCCAGTAGTCCCCGCCCTCGTCAGGCCGGCCGTAAAGATCGAAAATTTCACGCGACCTCCTGCGGGGAGCAGGACCATTCTGGTTTTGGGACTGCTCCGGAGGCTGGTAGGTATTGTCGTCGATCCCGTATTTATCAAAATCCTCATAGCTGTAAACCGCGCCAGCCCAGATCACCCCGGCTTTAATATCCGGTTCTACCAACATCGAACGCAGCACCAGATTGCCAGCCATGCTGTGACCCCACATTCCGATCCCATCAGGGTCGACAAAGTCCAGTGTTTGCAAGCTTTTCAAGGCACTGATCGCATCGATAGTATACCCGGGCGAGAAATACGACCCGGTTGGTTCCCCCTGAGAGTTCCCATGCCCTCGGTAATCAATTTTAAAAACCACGAAACCGCTCCATGCCAGATAATCAACATAGGCTGCATATCTCTCCGTGGTCCGGTATTCCGCCGGAGGCACATAGCCGTGGTTGAACACGATTGCTTTGAATCCGCCTTCAGGCATTTCCGTATTGGGGATTGTCAGCAGACCGTAGATTTTATTACCTTCCGAAATATAACTGACAATGTGCTGCTGGTAACCCGCAGTAGCGGGCAGCTCTTCTTCGAAAGTGATCTCACTCCCGCTGATCTCCAGGTTCCTGAGGTATTCAATAGTAATCTCTTCACCAATTTCGAATTCAACATCCGTAACCGTGGGAAGGGGCAGCCCTGTTTGGGTCGAGGTTGCAAGCGGCTGGTTTTCAGCGGAAATGCTTTCAGCCGGAAGAACAGCAGCGGGAGTATTGACAGCAGTGGAATAGGGGGTTATTGTGCTGCTTTCTTGTGACACGATTCGTGTGGGTTGGGGGCCTTCCATATTGCCATTCCCCGGGCTGGTGCAGCCGGCAGTAAAAAGCAGGAAAATGATTAGAAAAATGAATAGCAGCTTCGTTGCTGGCATATTGTCAGATCCTCGGTAGTGATAGGAGATAGTTATTTATAGTTTGTAAAGAAGATAATCGGGGTATGTATCATACCCGATTGACAGATACAAACCAGAAATTTAAATCGTTTGGTGGCATGATATTCTGGAAATCAAACCCAAATGACTCTATTAACCAGGAGTGTAAATAGGGCAACGACTCCAATCAGGAATCTAGAAGGGTTATTGTCTTAGTAGCCTGTTGAATATGCTAAACCAAGCGCATCCGGACCAGCGTGGATTCCAAGTACAGGTGTGAGTTCGGAGGAGATTAACTCATCCGGTGCGAAACGCTCGCGAACCTGTTTTGTCAGTTCCCAGGCCTGAGATTCTGCATCTGCATGAAGGACAGCTACCCGTATTGGTTTCTTTCCCTCCAGGCGTTTTGAAACAAGATCCATCAATCGGGGAATCACATTTTTAGGATGCCGAACTCTCTCTATAAGTTCAATGGGTTTGCTCTTGATTTCCAGTATTGGGGTAATTCTTAATGCCGATGCGAATAGGTATTGAATATGATTGATACGACCTCCTCGCTGAAGGTATTTAACATTTGGTGTAGCAAATAAAACCCCTGTAGTATTTTTTAGTTGTTCCAGTCTTGAAAGGATTTCGTTAATATTTTTCCCAGCCCTTGCTGCTCTGGCGGCTGCGAGGACTAAAAAACCGTGCCCCATTGAATTTGAATCTGAACTATAAACAGTTACCCGGATATCAGGTATCAACTTTTTTGCCAGATTCGCAGATTTGTAGGTACTCGAAAAGAATTCTGCGACGGTTACAGCAAGAACAGGTTCGTCATTTGCTCCTAAAGTCTCGAATTGCTCTTTGAATAACGCTGGGGGAGGCCCTGATGTTTTGGGGATCTTGCTGCTGTTCCTCAATTTTGCATAAAATTCCCTCGGACCGATATCAAAATCGTAGTACGTTTGCCCATCCCATACATACGGCAGGGGGACTACTTTGATGCCAAATTCCTGACAGAGTGCATCGGGGATATTAGCCACGCTGTCGGTGACAATGCCTATATTTTCCATTTAAATAATATATACCAACAATGTCCTATTTGTCAACTTAAAAAAATCAGATACAAGCACCTTGAGGAGTTCGTTGAAGGGAATCCAACATAGCTGATAAAAAACATCTTGAAACTGGAAAATTGGATTTGATTGGAATATTGCAAAAACGGACTGGAAAAGGTTATCTGGTAGTGAAAGGGTTGCTTTTCAACAGTTGTCGGTTTTTCGAGGAGGATTCACACGCAATGCGGCGGAAATGGTCTGCGGCGCAACGCTTAAAGATCTGATAACGCTGGCAGATAAATCCTTTATTAAACCGGATTTCAAAGGGAGATATTTTGTCCATAGACTATTAGGCAGTTTGGCGATGGGAAACTGAGGGAAGCAGCTGAAAATAAACAAATCCGGGACAAACACCTAGAATTCTTCCTTAAATTCGCAGAAGAAGTTGAACCAAAAAACCAGGGAGAGGAACAAGTATATTGGATAAATCAATTAGAGGTTGATCTCGATAATCTGTGGGCGGCTATGGATTGGAGCCATGTATCCGAAGGCAAGGCTGAATCCGAGCTGCTTCTCGCTGGAGTGCTGGAGGGCTTCTGGGCTGTTCGCTGCTATTTATATAAAGGGCAACAGTATTTATTTGCAGCGCTTTCCAGACCGGGAGCTGATAGCAGAACAGCCGCACGTGCGAAAGCCCTGCATGCAGCCGGTCACCTGGCATATATGCAGAGTGACTATAATGCCACTTTACCCTGCTTGAGGAAAGTCTTTCGATCTATAGAGAAATTGGCCTTGCTTGTAAAAGGGGTCTGGCGGATGCCCTCATCACTCTTGGCGATATGGAAACGGAACTGGGAAATTAAAAAACCGCACACTATTTGATAAGCGAAGCTCTGGATATTTTGCGTTTTTTGACCGATAATCTGGAATAGGATGCAAGCTTATTATCAGAAAGCCTTAAACTCCGGCTTGAAATCAGAGATAAAGGTGGGATTGCCTGGTGCCTGGAGAAATTTGCGGAGATCAGTGTGATTCTGGGAAATAAGAAAACTCATCCCGGGAATCTTTGAGATTTTCATAGGTCAGTAAAACTATTTGGGACCGCACACGCTATTCGAGCATCGATGTCCTCTGCTATCGATCTGGTTGACAAACCTGCCTATGAGCAACAAATCTCTGCTTTACGGGATCACCTTGATGTAGCGACCTTCACAGCAGTTTGGAAGGAAGGCAAGATAATGCAACTTCCCTATGTAGTTGACCTGGTGTCTGAAATAGGTTCTGGATAATTCCGGTATTGCTGGCAATTCTCTCGAAATAAAATTCCATTTTTTTGTATAATAAACGACAGAAGAAAATTTCTTTTAACAAACCTGTTTGTTTCAAGCTTAAGCTGCCGTATGTGATGATTAAAACCGGGGGAGAATGTAATGAAAATTAATTCGCAGCACGAATTTATTGAAAAAGAGCTGGATACGCGCCTGCTTCTAACCCCGTATAGACACCAGACCAATTGGCATGTGATCACAGGCGCGTCCTGTTCTGGAAAAACAACCCTGATAAATCTGATTGAGAATAATGGATTCAAAACAATTCCGGAGGTCGCACGGCAGTATTTTGAGGGTGAACTAGCCAGAGGACACAAGCTTGAAGCGATCCGCTCTGACCGTGCTGCTTTGACCATCCAGATATATCACCGGTGGGCGAAAAGTCTATCTGAATTTTGCCCGGACGAATTCCTATTTTTCGACAGGGGTTTGCCGGATGCATTTGCTTTCTTCCGATACGCGGGAATGGATCCAAATGAAATCCTGCTGGATTGTCTAAATTACAGATACGCTTCTGTATTCATGCTCGACCGCCTGCCGTATTTGAAGGACGGAGTACGTGCAGGAGACGACCAGTATGCAGAATACTTAGATGAATGGATATACTGCGATTACAGATCTTTGGGATATGAAGTTGTTAGAGTACCCGTACTGCCACCGGAGGAAAGACTGGCACTGGTACTCACAAGTCTGTATGAGCAGGGCTTCCTGAAAAAACCAGATGGATGATGAGAACACGGATGATGCTCTCACCGTTTATAAATAAGAGAAAAAGGTATGACTGAATTGGAAGAAAAAATCGAAGAAACGCCGCTGGTATTGCTTGAAACACCTTATGCCGGTAATATCGAAGAGAATATAAAATTTGCAAGAGCCTGCATGCGCGATTCGCTAAACAGGGGTGAGGCGCCGTTTGCGATGCATTTGCTGTATACCCAGGAGGGTATCCTGGATGATGATATCCCGGAACAGAGAGATCTGGGGATTGCAGCGGGTTTAACCTGGGGCAGGTATGCGGATAAGACAGTGGTTTACACCAACCTGGGGATTACTGAGGGGATGGAAATCGGGATTAAGAGAGCCAGGGAAGAGGGCAGGGAAGTGGAATACCGGGAATTGAATCCTTGGTAAGGAAGACCAGCCAAGTAAAAAGATTTGAATTAATTTCGTAATTCCGGCAAAATAATCCACTGAGATTATCAACGGTACAGTCGGGGAAACCTCAGTCGTACTGAAAGCGGCGCGCGGGGATATTTCTATGAATGGAATTAACTGGCGGGTTGGGAAAGTGGCTTACAATGCAGGTGTTGAGGTGCGGGCATATAATCGTGGCGACATGAACTTCAAGTCCGGGCTGGATGCGGATAAAGTCATGATGAGTCGTTGGGCGCTACCGCAGTGCCAGCAGCAAATACGCTAAGGGGAGTATGGAGTTTCCCAGATCTAATTTCATTTATGGTAAAAAAGGAGAGGTTATCTGCTCTGGTTTTAAAAAATACGAACAGGAGATTTTAAAGAAATGCAAATTGCGCTTCTGATAATCATTCCCGTATTGATAATCGCGATTTCCATAATATGGACAAATCTCGTTGGAGCGCCATGGCTACCATCAAGCATGAAGGTAGTCAATAAGATGCTTAAAATGGCAGAAGTTGGACCTGGGGATATGGTATATGATCTGGGGTGCGGTGACGGCAGAATGATTATTACGGCGGCAAGGCATTATGGCGCTCGTGGTGTGGGGATTGAAATTGACCCCCTTCGTTTTATCTGGTGCCGAATACTGTTATCAATTCTGAGGCTGCATGGAAGAGTAAGGGTTGTGTACGGCGACTTCTTCACCCAGGACTTGGGCGAAGCAGATGTGGTAACCTGTTATTTGCTGCAGAGCACGAATAATAAGCTGGAAAGCAAGCTAAAAGAAGAATTAAAACCGGGTGCGAGAGTGGTGTCCAACTCTTTTACTTTTCCGGGGATGCATTTGATCAGATATGATCAAGGATCAAATCTGTATCTTTATGAATTGGGTCTCTGACAATAAAAAGAATTATGTGTAAATATCATTTTGTGGGTGTGTATAGTGAATAAAAATCAAACAAGCGAGGAAAAAGGCTTCTCGATCGATCCCGGCGTAAACATTGGCACTGTTGTGCTGAATGTGTTGAACCTGGATAGCCAGATTGATTTCTACAGGAATGTCCTCGGTTTTCAATTACGCTGGCGGAAGGAGGATCGGGTTGGACTCGGCACAGCCGGAAGGGAACTGCTGGTTCTTAAACATCGTCCTGCGTACAAGCGCTATTCCGGGATTGCCGGGCTGTACCATTTTGCAGTCCTGTACCCGAATCAGAGAGAACTGGCGCGCGCAATCGGACGGTTATTCAGCTTGAAATATCCCAACTCTCCGACCGACCATATCATGACCAAAACCACCTACCTGGATGATCCTGATGGAAACGGAATCGAACTATATGCTGAGTCGCCAGAAGACGGAGAGTGGTTCTTTGATGGGGATACATTCGGAGCACGGCGAACAGACGGCTCGCTGAGCAGCGGTCGCGAACCGCTGGACCTGGGGGCGCTGTTCCGGAAAATTCAAAAGGGAGACCAGCTGGATGGTCCCATCCATTCAGATACCCGGATCGGTCACATCCACCTGCATACAGGAGATATCGATAAAGCTCTGGTTTTTTATCATGGAACACTTGGATTTGATATCATGGGCGTTTCCCATGGGACCGGGATGGCGTTTGTGTCCGCGGGAGGCTACCACCACCATATTGGCTTGAATGCCTGGCTTGGCAAAGGCATCCCGCCTGCACCACCGGATGGGCTCGGGTTGGAATACTTTACCCTGGAGTTAACCAGCCAGGTTGAGCTGGAAGATCTGCTGAGGAGAGTGCAATCAGCTGGGATTGCTACCAGGGAAAAAGCAGACGGGTTGCAGCTGAGCGACCCGTCTGGGATTGGTGTATTGCTGAGGGTGAAATAAGCCGGGCAAAATAATTCAACCCCGCGAAAATCATTCAGGTAGTATTAAAGGCTTGCTTCTTTCATGTGGTATCCGGTTGCGCCTGAAGGTCTGGCTTTCGCCACCTCTGCGATCTGGGGGGTTCCATCGCCTTCCTCACAGCGCACCTCGAATGTGTGGTCGCCAGCTTTGTAAGGCCAGTCATAACGCCAGATCACCCAGGTGGTCTCCGATAAAGGAGAGCGCAGCCGAGCTTCCTGCCAGGGTCCGCCATCCATGCGCACTTCCACCTTCGAGATACCCCGGTCACCGGAAAATGCAATTCCGCCAATCGGCACCAGCTGCTCTCCGCCGCTTTCTTCAATAGCATTAACCGCGACAGTATCGATAACGGAGGTGGCTTTTACCTGGGCGATTTCATCCCAGCCGCGTTCGACCCAGTATCCCTCCTCATAAATATCGGTCACTTCAACCGAGGTGATCCACTTGGGCTGTTTCATCCCGTAGCGGTCCGGGATCCAGATGCGCAGCGGGAATCCATGTTCGATAGGAAGCGGGTTGCCATCCCAGTTATAGCAGAACATAATCCTCTCGTCTGAGTCGATCAGTTCCAGCGGGACTGTCTCATAAAATCCGTCACCGGAATTAATTTTCAGGTAACGGGCTTCCGGCTTCAAACCGGCATCAGCTAAAACATCCTGCACGCTGACTCCTTCCCAGAGTGTAGTCCCGATCAGCGAAGTGCCCACCCGGCCTGATATGCAGGAAATGGTGATGTACTGGCTGCGGGACGGGTAGTTCTCGCGCAGATCATTCAGGGTCAGCATGAGCGGGGTTTCCACCAGCCCGGTAACCGGGAGATGCCAGGTATCGCCTTCAATCACAGTGGGTTCCACCTCGATAAAGACCTCGTAGTGGTCCTTCAAGGGAGTATATTCGGGGCGGGTTCCAGGTGCGGGTGTGACCGGGTCATCGATGTTGGGCAGCTGTTTCCCCTCCGGCGATTCGACCTTGTGTGCCTTGCTGTCCTCAAGCTCAAGGAGCTGTCGTGACCGGTCAGCTCTTTCCAAAATTGCTGCCAGCCCGGCACCGACCACGGTTACCGATGCACTGGTTGCCCCCAGGGTTATCAGAAATTGACGCCGATTCAGTCGCTGTACTTCCCCGTTATCCATGCTCTCCTGGGTCTCTTCAACCTCGTACCTGAGCAACCTCGTGGTTACCTGCGAAAGCAGGATGCCCCAGACTGCAAAAAGGAAAACCAGCCACAGGATGTTGATGAAAGGGTTCTGCACGGAGGAACCGACTCCGATGCTGACTGCGATCATCGGCAGACCAAACAAGGCTCCCATTATCAAACCCAAGGCGATACCGGGTTTACTTTTCGATAAGGTAGCGTAAATGTAGAAACCTGCGCCAAGTAAAGTCGCCAGCACGAAAAATCCGAAAACAGCCATCATTTGCTCCGCCGTTTTGGCGGCATCCGCGACGTTAATCCCGAGAAAGAGCAGGGTATCAATCATTAAATCTATCCCGAAAGTGACCAGCGGTCCCGGCAGGATTTTGGTAACCCAATTAAACAAGTCGAACGGGATGAATGCCAGGTCAAAAAGCTGGTTTGCCAGATACAGTACTGCTGTAAGAGGCGCAGCCAGCAGAACGCCAACCAGAAATCCCATTCCAATGTGGAATTTTCGCATTGTGCACTCCTTTAAATTGCCATATCTAGTAATTGTTATCCACAGATAATAAAGATGCAACAAATTAGCTATTTGATTAATATTATAAGTTCAATTTTTTACTTAACCATTTCCCCATCAAATAAGTTCTTAAAATTTTCCTGTGCGACAGTGGGAAAAATGCCGCACAGGACTGGAAGGTCTATCAGGACGTATTATTTTATTTGTTCCAGATGGCGGTATATCCGACATCGCCGGGGCTGGCGTGGTCACCACCTGGAATACCAGCACCTTCGTCATTTGTAGCGTGGGTGGGAACGTACACATCAGGTCCTGGTATTGTATAGTCACCTGTAATGCCAAGATTAGTGATTCTGGTTGGATCAGAATTACCATGCTCCTCACCAGCCTGACCACCAAGCACTGGACAGACGAAACCATCACCCTTATCAGGTGGTCCGGCAAAAGCGACAGTAACAGCGAGTGCACTTAAAATCCCGGTCAATAACAATACATGCAGTAATTTTTTCATTTTTGTCTCCTTTTCAAGTTGCAAATGGTTTAACCTTCCATGAACCTAGTCTATAATGTTTAAATTGCACAAGTCTTGAAGCTAAATTACAATTTCATTACACGATTTGTAGTATTTGTAAGAACATTGTGTTTTTCCTATTTATAGTGTTTGAGCCGATTCGGATCTCGTTGAAAATGCCGGGTAAAAATTTTCAGGAGTTATGTTCCCTGGAGCTAGTTATCCGGGAAGCAAGAGGAAGCAACGGGAACACTTAATAATTCCGATCGTAAGAAGAACAAAGGAATCATTTAGCGGCAAATGAAATCACTTTGCACACGGATGGTCGTTACGTTAGGTGTGCTGGTCATCGTTCTTTTTTGGGTATCTATACATCGCCCGCCCTTTCCAGCTAAATTGGGGCGCGGCGAATCCTGAAATTAACCCGACTTCCAGAAGACGAGCTGGAGATTAATCCGGATTTTCTCGCTACACGCGCGATCACAATCCAGGCCAAATCTGAGTAGATCTGGCCCTGGATTATTCAGATGGGATACAAAAGGGCTGGTTTTTACGGGTATGATCTTATCGAGAATCTCGGCAGCCAGAGCGGGATAAAAAGCGCTGAGGGGATAATCCCGGAGTTCCAGGCGTATAAGGCAGGAAACCCTTTCCCGATCTCCGCAGTTCACACCATGAAATTTTATACTGTTGAATCTTACCGCTACCTGATCTGGACAGGTCAGGAAAATGAAGGCAGTTACCTTTGGATCCTGCAGCCAGATGATTCCGGGGGTAGCGACTGATAAGCCGGATCCGTTGAAGTTACGATCTATCAAATCCAGCGGAACTACTCTTGACATTGTTCACTGAATTTACTGAACGTATCGCAGTCCGCAAGATTTTGATGGGGGTTAAAGGAAGGGCGGAAGATGTCTTTGAGCCTGCGGCTCAATAGAACTTGGAGTTGGTTATATTTATGGTTCCAGCGGTTGTATTCTCAGTAAGTCTGATACTGATATTGGCGCGTCCATTAAACTGGCTTGGATGGTTTGCCAGTATCGGGGCTGGATTAGTGTGGTTGATTGTCTGGTATACGCCGTTAAATTTCTGGTGGGTGTTGTTTTGTACGAGCTCAGCAATCTTGGGCTTAATATTTTTTACCGTAAAAATACAAATCCGGTTTATAGAGTTAGATTGACCTGATTTCATAGACCCTTATCGCGGTGATGAAAGGGC
>JBJYWI010000136.1:3134-39363 GCA_046259385.1 Anaerolineales bacterium | reverse complement strand
TCCCGAAGGAACACGAGTTTGAGTCGTGCGCGTCTGCCTGTTCCGCCACTTCGGCATTAACAGTTTAGATGCTCAAAGTATATCGAATGTTATTTAGGCGGTCAAGACAGACCGCAGGAATAAGGCAATACCCGGGTATTCCTATCCGGGAGGGTATAATTGGCGAAATCAGCCGGGGACAAACCGGCAACAATTGGCGAAAAAGAAAACGATGGAAGAACTTCCGCTTAACCAGATCCTTACGGGTGACTGTGTTGAAGAGATGGAGAGACTGCCAGCCGGGTCAATAGACCTAGTCTTTGCTGACCCGCCTTATAATCTGCAACTTCACCAGGAATTGTGGCGCCCCAACCAGACCAGAGTGGAGGCGGTAAATGATACGTGGGACAAGTTTGCAAATTTTCTGGAATACGACCGATTTTCGGAAAGCTGGCTAACCGCCTGCCAAAGGGTGCTAAATAAGAGCGGCGCAATCTGGGTGATTGGCACTTACCATAATATCTTCCGGATTGGGAAGATAATGCAGGATTTAGGATTCTGGATACTGAATGATGTGGTCTGGATCAAGGCAAATCCGATGCCTAACTTTCGGGGGGTGCGCTTTACCAACGCCCACGAAACGCTGATCTGGGCTCAAAAACAGAGAGGCAACCCTTATACATTTAACCACCATGCCATGAAAGCCCTTAACCAGGATCTTCAGATGCGCAGCGATTGGATCCTGCCGATCTGCACCGGAAAAGAGCGCCTGCGGGTGAACGGCAAACGGGCTCACCCGACCCAGAAACCTGAGGCTCTGCTTTACCGGATTATCTCCGCCAGCAGCAACCCGGGGGATGTAATCCTGGACCCTTTCTTCGGGAGCGGCACAAGCGGTGTGGTAGCCAAAAAGCTGCACCGCAATTGGATCGGGATTGAGAAAGAAGTCGAGTATGTCAGGATCGCCCGAAACCGGATCGCAAATACGCCCCGGGAGGCGTATGAGGCGGGGATTTATGAGACGCCCAATCCACGGAAGAAAGCGCGGGTACCTTTTGCTGCGCTGGTTGAACACGGTTACCTGCTTCCGGGTCAAAATCTTTTTTTTGCCAGCAAAGAGGGGATCACTGCCCGGGTGACTGCGGATGGAAAGATTGAATGCAACGGCTCCAGGGGGTCGATCCACCAGATCGCCCGAGAAATCCGCCAGGCACCCTGCAACGGCTGGGACCAATGGCGCTATCTGGATAGAAAGTCTGGTAATTACAGGTTGATCGACGAACTGAGGCTGAAATTCCGAGCCGACCATTTAAGCGGTGATATCAATAAAAAGGTGAAAGATGATTAAAAAGAAATATGAATTAAGCGGCTGGAGCCTGGGAGATTTATTTCCCTCCCAGAACAGCCAGGAGATGGAGGCGGCTATTGAGCAGCTTGAATCGAAAGTTAAAATATTTGAGACCCGGCGGGATTCGCTGACAGAAAAGATAAGCCAGCCCGAGTTGATCGAGATCATCCGGGATTTAGAGCTGATTACCCATTTATCTTATCGTATACACAGTTATGCCTCACTCCAGTTTGCAGCTGATACCCAGGATCAGGATAAGCAGGCTTTCCTGTCCAGGGTTGACCAGTTGATGGCTGAGATGCAGAACCGGATACTGTTCTTCAGCCTGTGGTGGAAAGCGTTGGATTCGAATATCGCTGATAAGTTGATCGATGGAACAGGCGATTACCGCTACTGGCTCGAAGAAATGCGTCATTTCCAACCGCATACTCTCAGCGAGCCTGAAGAAAAGGTTGTTAACCTGAAAGATGTGACCGGTTCCAGCGCGCTCACAAAACTGTACGACACAATCACAAACCGCTATGTTTATAATCTGGATGTGGAAGGCGAGCGGAAGCATTTAACCCGCGGCCAGATAATGGTCTACGCCCGCGACCCGGATCCGCAGATAAGGGCAACGGCTTACCAGGAAATATACCGGGTTTTTGGCGAGGATGGAGCCATACTGGGGCAGATCTACCAGGCTCTTGTGCGCGACTGGTTTAACGAGCAGGTGAAACTGCGCAATTACAAATCGCCAATATCAGCCCGAAACCTGGTCAACGATGTCCCTGATTCAGTTGTGGATACCCTGCTGGAAGTCAGCCAACAAAACACGGATGTTTTCCAGCGTTTCTTCAAGCTGAAAGCGGGGCTAATTGGGATGGAACAACTCAGGCGCTATGACATCTATGCCCCGGTAGAAAAGTCAGATAAGGCATACGATTTTAACCAGGGTGTCGAAATGGTGATGGATTCTTTTGCTGCTTTCGACCCTGGTTTTGCGAGGATGGCTGGAAGGATTTTCGATGAGCAGCGCCTGGACAGCGAGGTTCGTAAGGGTAAGCGAGACGGTGCCTTCTGCGCTACAGTGACACCCGACCTGACCCCCTGGGTGCTGGTCAACTACCAGGGTCGAGCAGAGGATGTCGCTACAATTTCGCATGAATTTGGGCATGCGATCCATTCCATGCTGGCGGAGGAGCACAGTGTATTCACACAGCATGCTTCTCTACCGCTGGCGGAAACCGCATCCACCTTTGCAGAAATGCTGCTGATGGATTATATGCTGGAGAATGAATCTGATGAGAGCGTACGCAGAGATATCCTTTTCCGCCAGGTAGATGATGACTACGCTACCATAATGCGCCAGATTTACTTCGCCCTTTTTGAACGCCAAGCGCATGATCTGGTAGCCCAAAATGCATCAGTAGATGAGCTATCAGCTGCTTACATGGGCAACCTGAAGGCACAATTTGGCGACGCGGTCGCGCTGAGCGATGAATTTCGATGGGAATGGGTTTCGATCCCGCATATTTACCATGTGCCTTTTTACGTCTACGCGTATGCCTTCGGCCAGCTGCTGGTGCTGTCCCTGTACCAGCAGTATAAAACAATCGGGCTGGAGGCTTTCAAGCCACGTTACCTGGAAATACTGTCGGCTGGCGGTTCCGCCTCTCCGGAAAGCATTCTTAAGCGGGCTCAGGTGGATATCCACAGCCCGGAATTCTGGCAGGGTGGGTATGATGTGCTCCGGAATATGGTTGCAGAGCTTGAGAAACTTTAATGGTAAATTGAAAGGAAAAGTGAGATTGGAAAAGGACTATATGAACGTAACAAAAGATGATCATACCCGTATCCCGGTTGGCGTGCTTGGCGCGACCGGCGCGGTCGGACAGCGCTTTGTACAGCTGCTTGAAGGACACCCCTGGTTTGAGGTGGTATCAATCAGCGGCTCTGACCGGACAGCCGGTATGCGATACGGAGAAGGCTGCCACTGGGTGCTGCCGGAGCCAATGCCTGAACGGCTCAGGGATGCGAAAATCAATAAATCCATACCCGATGAAATGGGGGTAAAGCTTGTATTCTCGGCTCTACCTGGTAAGAAGGCATTGAACCTGGAGCCGGAGTTTGCCCGAGCTGGTGTGGCGGTATGTTCAAACGCCTCCGCGTTCAGACCAGAGCCGGATGTCCCAATTCTGCTACCAGAGGTCAATCCCGGGCATATCAATATAATCCCAGCCCAGAGAACAAAGCGGGGCTGGAGCGGGTGTATTGTGACCAATTCAAACTGCACCAGCACAGGTATGACGATCGTTTTAAAAGCCCTGGAAGATGCATTCGGGATAGGGCGGGTTTTTGCGGTCAGCCTGCAGGCGCTCTCCGGCGCAGGGTATCCGGGTGTGGCCTCGCTGGACATTCTGGACAACGTGATTCCTTACGTGCCGGGCGAAGAAGAGAAAGTAGAATGGGAACCGCGCAAGATGCTGGGGAAAGTGGTATCTCAGGAAATCGAACCAGCTGATTTTATTATGAGTGTGCACACCAACCGGGTCCCGGTAAGCGACGGGCACCTGGTCTGCCTGAGTCTGGAGCTGGAGGATAAAGCTGATGAAAATGCAGTAATTGCCGCCCTGGAGAGATACCAGGCGCCCCCGGCGAGTAAAAATTTGCCGTCCACGCCAAAACCGGTGATACTTTACCGTAAGGAATCCGACCGGCCCCAACCACGCCTGGACCGGATGGCGGGTAAGGGCATGACGACTGTGGTCGGCAGGGTGCGACCAGATCCGCTGTTCGACTACAAATTGGTTGTGCTTTCACACAATACCATTCGCGGCGCGGCGGGAGGTTCAATTTACAATGCTGAACTACTGGTTGATTGCGGATATATTGGTTAGCCCGGATAATGGGTGTTGAAGAGTTTATAGAAGCGTGATTAAGTCGGTTGGCATAATTAAGTCAGGTTTTCTAAATAATTATGTGGTTTTGATTACTTTAAACTGAAATTATCCAGTGTGAGGGTTTGCACTAAATTCTCTTCGCTGGTATCCTTTGGATAGGACGAGAATACCCGCCCTAAAATACAACAAACATATTGGTAAATAATATAAAAGCAATAAACATTGCAGAAAAAATGTATCTGGCAATTGAGGGAGCAATTGGAGTTGGGAAAACCACCCTGGCGAGGCTACTGCAGCCTGGATTTGGAGCCGGTCTGCTTTTAGAGGTATTTGAGGAAAACCCGTTTCTGACGGATTTTTACGCTGACAGGGAAAGATACGCGTTCCAGACCCAGATTTTCTTCCTGTTGAGCCGATACCACCAGCAGCGGCGGACAGTTCCGAAGATTCTAGCCGGCGGCGCGAATCTGATTGCCGATTATACATTTGAGAAGGATTCCCTTTTCGCCTGGATTAACCTGCGGGGAGATGAATTGGACATGTATCACAAAGTGCATGATGCACTTGCTGAGAAGATTGCCCCTCCCGACCTGGTTGTCTATCTGCAGGCAGACACCGATGTACTTATGCAGCGGATTGCGATGCGCGACCGCCCGTATGAACGCAGCATGGAGCACTCGTATATTGAGCAGGTCAACCATGCGTATGAGCAGTTTTTCTCTGACCAGAGCAATGTACGGTCCCCGGTGCTGACCCTGGATACAAACAGCATCGATTATGTGCGGGACGAGGAAGATCTGAGGCAGGTTGAAAATCGGATCAGACAGCGGTTAAAAATGCCGCCGTTTCAAACAGAACTGCCTTTAGGGGACCAAGAAGACGGTTAAAAGAACGCGCCGCCTTTTGGCAAGGAGGGGTATATGCGGATTGACCACGAAATATTGACGAGATTAACCCAGGAGCTTATCGAGGAGAGAGTCGCTCGTGACCGCAGCGTGATATCAGTCTACCTGTGCGGGTCGCTGCTGGAAGAGAATTACCTGCTGGGAGGGACAACCGATGTCGATCTGGTCTTCATTCACTATGACGAAGTTAAGGTGGAGCGCGAGGTACTGCCCATAACTGAAGATGTCCATTTTGATATCGCCCACCACCACCAGAACTTATATAGGACCCCCCGCAGCCTGCGTGTGCATCCCTGGTGGGGTCCGACGATAAAAGAATGTAAAATCCTGCACGACCCCCAGCATTTTATGGATTTTACCCAGGCAAGCGTTAGAGGCCAGTTTGAGCGACCTGACCGGGTTTTTGAACGGGCGCACAGTCAGATTGTAACTGCCCGGAAAATATGGGTTCAATACCAGGCGGAAGAACCCGATCCTGGTCCGGAGCAGTTACTGGATTATTTTAAAGCCCTTAAGAATGCGGTAAATGCGATTTCTGGTTTCAATGGACCCCCTTTAACTGATAGGCGCCTGTTGATAAAATTTCCTGAGCGGGCGGAAAAAATGGGTAAGCCCGGGATGGCGGCAGGGTTATTGGGGATGCTTGGTGCGCCAAATATCACAGAGGATGTTTATCCTGAACTGATAACAAATTGGAATACCTGCTACGAAGCACTGCATGCGGAGAGTATGCCTGTGCGGCTGCACCCTATCAGAAAGGATTATTATTACAAAGCCTTCGAAGCGATGGTTGAGGGGGGGGAAAGAAGCGCAATGCTGTGGCCGTTACTGCGGACCTGGACCCTGGCAGCAAGCGACCAAACTGCAAATAGCGAGATCAGGGGTGGATGGCAGACTGCATTGGGAAAGATGAAGCTGCTCGGGGAGGATTTCAGGGAAAGACTGGCGGGACTGGACGCATACCTGGATTTAATTGAGGGGACGATTGAAGACTGGGCTCATAAAAATGGGGTCTGGGTGGAATGAGAAATTGTTTCACGTGAAACAATTTAATTACTCAACCTAATAAAACTGGTTAGGAAAGGACGTAGTTGTTTCATCGATGTTTCACGTGAAACACAGGCGAGATATAACTGACGCAATCATTCCGATTTAATCATCCAATTAAAAATCAGGGTTTTTCCAAGCCCTTTGGTTCTGATTTTCCTACTGAGAGCAGGAACGTTGCTGGATGGAATTTTCAGTTACGAGGATATAGTCTGGATTAAACTGTTTCCCAATCGCCAGCAGCAGCGCGATCAACCAGCCAGGTTAATTTGCCCTTCACTGGCACAACCATACTGGCTGGCAACGCTTCATTTTGAACGCCTTGAAGGGAGAGAACCTGTTTCAGGCGTTCTGATTTTCCTCTACCTGCTATCAGAAAAAGCACCTGCTCGGCGGCGTTGATAAGGGGCAGTGTCACAGTCACACGGTCCACGATGGGAAGCGGCGGGGATGTGTGTTTAACCGGAGAGACCCAGTTAAGCTTTTCCCCCAGAACAGGTGAATCGGGGAACAACGAGGCAGTGTGCCCATCGGTCCCCATTCCCAGTAAAATTAGGTCAAAGGATGGAAAACCACCGATATATTCTCCATGGGCAAAATGCTCCTGAAGTTCAGACTGATACCGGGTAGCCGATTCGGTCGGGGGGAGTTCACCCAGGATGCGGTGGATGTTCTGCAGCGGAATTGGGACAGATTCTAATAGGATTTCCCTGACCGTTCCGAAATTACTGTCTGGATGGTCGGGAGGCACACAACGCTCATCGCCCCAGAATAAATGCCATCGGTCCCAGCTAATCTGTGTGGAAACACTGCGGCTTGCCAGAAGTGAATACACAGCCAAAGGCGTGGAGCCGCCGGATAACATGAGGTTGAATCTATTCCTGCACTGCACGGCTATGTCAGCATGCTGCAAGATAATCTCGACGGCCGCTTGAGCTATGCGCGCTTTTTCCGGTAAAACCCTCACATCCTTCATAGATTAAATGCTAGTTGTGCGTACAGACCATACTCCAAACATGTCCATTTTGAGCCAGCAGCTCTGCCGCCTCAACCGGACCCCAGCTGCCCTGCTCATAATAAATAATCGGCGGCCCGTCGGGAGCAGCAACAGCCCGGATCAGGGGATCTACCAGTTGCCAGGACAGTTCAATTCCGTCGCTGCGAGAAAAAAGGGAAGCGTCGCCGTTTAATGCATCCAGCAGCAGCCGCTCGTAAGCCTCCGGGATTGACTCTTCCCCGAAAGTGTCCGCGTAATGGAATTCCATATCAACGGAGCGCGACTCCTGGATCGAATCAGGGACTTTGATTTCAAATTTGAGGTGAATTCCTTCGTCAGGTTGGATACACAGGGAAAGAATGTTGGAGGTAAAATCAGCTTCCTCGGGGAGGTTAAACATCCTATGGGGAGGGTGCTTAAACTCAATCGCAATTTCACTGACCTTGTTTGCAAGAAATTTTCCAGAGCGCAGATAAAAAGGCACTCCCTGCCAGCGCCAGTTGTCCAGGAAAAGTTTCAGGGCGGCGAAGGTCGGGGTTTTTGAGTCAGAGGGGATCCCTGGTTCATCCGTGTAGCCATTGTACTGGGCATACACTAAATCCTTAAATTCAACCGGGCGGGTTGATCTGAGCACCTTTACCTTTTCATTCCGGAGGGCTTCCGCGTCAAATGAAGCCGGCGGTTCCATCGCAACCAGAGCATAAAGCTGGAGCAAATGGTTCTGGAACATGTCTCTTATCACGCCGGCTGAGTCGTAATACCCTGCCCGGTGGCCGACACCAATTTTTTCGGCGACTGTTATCTGGATATTATCCACATAGTTGCGGTTCCAGATAGGCTCAAAGATCGCGTTCGCAAAACGGAAAAAGATAATGTTCTGAGCGGTCTCTTTTCCCAGGTAATGGTCTATCCGGAAAATCTGGCTCTCATCAAATACCTCGTGAAGAGCACGGTTGAGTTTAATGGCAGATGGAAGATCCTGACCAAAGGGTTTCTCCACCACCACCCTCCGGATTCCTTCAGACTGGGAAGCCATATCAACGATGCCAAGGCATTCCGTAATCCGCTCATAGTATCTGGGAGCAGTCGCAAGGTAATAAATACGGTCAGCGTTTTTCCCTTCTAATTTATTGAGATACTCGTCAAGCTGTAAAAAATCCTCGGACACGGTCAGGTCACCCTGAAAATATCTAAGTGTAGGAGCAAAGGATTCCCATAACGAATCCTGATAGGTGTTTTGGCTGAACTCCCGTACACCGGATTGCAAAAGTGAGCGGAAGTCAGTATCTGAATAAGGGCGCCGGGCGAAGCCGACCAGATTTAAATGACCAGGCAAGCGTCCTTTTCGTTTTAAATTATAAAGAGCTGGGATAAGCTTCCGGCGGGTGAGGTCGCCGGAAGCGCCAAAAATGACAATTGTAATCGGCTGGTTGTTCATAACAAGTTACTCTTCTCTCCTGATCGCATGTCCGCCAAATTGGTTGCGCATTGCTGCCAGCAGTTTAGCCGAATAGCTTTCATCCTGGCGGCTTATGAAACGTGCCAGCAGTGATTGGGTAATTACTGGCGCGGGTATGTCCAGATCGATAGCTTCGAAAACGGTCCAGCGCCCCTCCCCGCTGTCAGCCACCCAGCCTTTGATTCCCTCCAGTTCGGGGTTCTCCTGCAAAGCGCTGGATATCAGGTCGAGCAGCCATGAACGCACAACACTACCGTAACGCCAGATCTCAGCGATCTGGTGTAGATCTAAACCAAATTCGCCTTTAGCGCGCATGATATCGAACCCTTCAGCGTATGCCTGCATCAGACCGTATTCGATTCCGTTGTGCACCATTTTAACGAAGTGTCCCGAGCCTACCGGACCGACGTGCCCCCAGCCTTTATCTGGTGCAGGCGCAAGGGTTTCGAGCACCGGGCGGATATGCTCAACCGGACTGTCTTGACCGCCGACCATCATGCTGTAGCCAAATTCCAATCCCCAGACGCCGCCGCTGGTGCCAACGTCGATGAAATGGGCACCTTTCTCGGCGAGCGTTTTCCCGCGCCGGATTGTGTCTTTATAATTGCTGTTACCACCGTCAATGACGATATCCTCCGCAGAAAGCAATTCCGAAAGGGATAGAATAACGGATTCCGTGGGCGGCCCAGCTGGAACCATTACCCAAATCGACCGGGGTTGTTCTAATGCCGCGACAAGCGCATTAAGTGAATAAACTCCCTGCGCGCCCATCGCTTCAGCAGATTTGATGGATTCTTCACTGCGGGCTGTAGCCACTACCTGATGTCCTCCCTTCAGTAGGCGGGTGGTCATATTGCCGCCCATCTTTCCCAACCCGACCATTCCAATTTGCATAAAAAATACCTCCTTCAAGTTAATGAGAGCTGCCGATTTATATTAATTTGTCTAGACATATATTCCTACAAAAAATTCTTATTTGAGGAGTTTTTATCCAAGAGTGATGCGTGCGATTCTACCCGGGATATCGTTTTCAAAATGGAATCGGATAACTTTTCTTCCTTTTTCTTTCAATGCCCGGGCATCCCCCAGCACCTGGGCTTTCTCCAGCACGCCAAAGCTGATGGAGGATTTCTCTGCGCCGGCTTCATCCGGGATGGGAATATCGACCTCGTTTTCCGAAGTAAACTGGATAAACAACCCCTTTCCGCTGTCCCCCTTATGAAGCTGACCGGTCGAATGCAGAAAACGCGGCCCGTAACCCGAGGTTACCGCTAGTTTTGTGCTGTCGCGCAGTTTTTCGCGCAGGTTCTGGATAGCTTCATCGGTTTCAGTGTTGGGAGGGACGTAGGCTTGCAGGCAGATATAGGCACCTTTATCCGCTGATGACAAAAAGGTTGGTAGAACCTGGTCGAGATGGCTTACCCGCAGGTCACCGTATACCGAGACGCCGTTTTCGCGCAAAATTGGGGGCTCTTCCGGTAGTTGTCCTTTCTCCTGGTATGCAGTAACCATCTGGCGGGCGAGAGCTTTTGCCGCCTCAACGTTGGGCTGGTCAAAGGGGTTAATCCCCAGGCGATATCCTGCAACCGCAACAGCCATTTCCCACAAAAAAAACTGTTCCCCAAGCGCATAATTGTCCTGCACAAACAGGCGCACAACCGGAAAGCCGGCAATTTGAAGGGCTTTCGTCTTTTCATCGTAGGTGTTGCTGCCATTGAATTTAATCTGCACGAAGAGGCGGTCATCTCCGTAGACCTGAGGACCGCCAACCGGCTCGCCAACCACGGGAAGGATGCCCCGTCCCTGCTTGCCGGTGCTTTCTGCGACGAGCTGCTCGATCCAATCTCCAAAAATATTTAATTCAGGTGAGATAAGCAGTGTTAATTTGTCCCGCCCTGCTCTGGCAAGCTCTCCAATAACAGCGCCCAGGTGTGCTGACAGATAGTCCCCATCAACCTCCAGGGTTTTGGCGCTTTCTCCATATCTGGTCATTTTAAGGGATTGTTCCAGAAGCAGTTGCAGGTCCAATCCTATCAGCGAGGCGGGCACAAGACCGAAGAACGATAGAGCCGAGTAACGACCACCGATATTCGGGTCGTTTAAATATAAATCCCGGAAGTTGTATCGTTCCGCGAGCTCGGAAAGATAACTGCCTGCGTCCGTTATCGCAATAAAATGATTGCCAGCATCTCCTTTTCCAACGGCATTGAGGATCTGGTTGTAAAAGTATTTAAAGAGCGAGAGCGTCTCCACAGTTCCGCCGGATTTTGTGGAGACGATGAACAGAGTTTGGGAATAATCCAGCCTATCCTCGATTTTGCGAACCGCACCCGGGTCGGTACTATCGAGCACAACAAGGTCGGGGTAACCTCTTCTCACACCGAAGGTTTTCAGAAAGACCTCTGGAGCGAGGCTGGAGCCGCCCATCCCGAGCAGCACTGCCCGGGTGTAACCTTCCGACCGAACGTTATCAGCAAGGATGGCTAACCGCTGAAGTTCTGGTTTTATATTTTCTGCAATGTGGAGCCATCCCAGGCGGTTGCTGATTTCGTCCGGGGCAGGATTCCAGAGGGTGTGATCCATTGACCAGATCCGGTCCATGACCTGGTCATTTTCCATTTCAGTGAGCGCTGATGCAAAAATTTGATTGTAGGCTCCAATTGAAATCTGCATCATTTCCAATTCGTTCAGGAAACGCCGGCGTTTCCCATCGATACTCCTCTTTAGTGAGTGAAATGCCTCCGCGAAGGCTGCAACTCCGTCGACCTGCAGTTTTTGGGTGATTTGTTCCAGGTCTATGCCCAGTGAATGCAGATCATCCAACAGAGAGCGGGATTCGTCGACGTTGGCAGTTAAAGTGGGAGCGATGGTTCCATGGTCGGAAAACGCCTGCAGGGTAGCGGGTGGAAGGGTATTAACCGTTTGGGGTCCAATAAGATTGTCTACATAAAGTGTATCGGAGTAAGCTGGATTTTTTGTCCCGGTGCTTGCCCATAACGGTCGCTGAACTCGCGCTCCGTTGGCTTGGAGGGTTTTCCAGCGTTCTCCACTGAATAAATTCTGGAAACGGGTGTAAATTATTTTTGCGTTTGCAATTGCTATTTTTCCCATAAGGTGGTCAGCGCCAACTTGGTTTAACTGGTTGTCGACCGCCGTGTCGACGCGGCTTACAAACATCGAGGCGACTGATGCAATTCTTGATAGATCCCCGCCTGAGGCAAAAAGCTTTTCCAAGCCGTTGATATATGCAAGCGCCGCCTGCTCGTACTGCCCCTGCGAAAAGATCAAAGTAACATTTACATTAATTCCTTTACTAATAGCAGTCTCGATGGCTGGTATACCAGCTCTGGTGGCAGGTATTTTAATCATCACATTGGGACGACCGAGCTCTTTAAACAGGCGCTCCGCTTCTGAGATTGTTCGAACGGTGTCATCCGCCAGTTCAGGGTTTACCTCTAGGCTGACATAACCGTCCAGACCGTTGCTGCGGTCGTACACCGACCGCAGGATATCCGCGGCGCGGCGAATATCTTCCTTGGCGAGCGATTCATATATCCCCTCCACGGACGCTCCATCTTCGACAAGCGCGCGCATAACCTGGTCGTAGTCGGTGCTGCCTGCGATAGCTTTTTCAAATATCGCCGGATTTGATGTCATTCCGCGCAAGCCGCCCTGGACCAACTTCTCCAGTTCACCACTGGATATGAGCGACCTGCTGATATAGTCGAGCCAGATAGCCTGTCCCTCACCGGCAAGTTGGTTGAATTTATTCATACGCTTCTCCTGAATGGGTATAGATCATCTTGGTTCACTGGATTATCCATGTTTGGGACTTTTCTCACTTGCGTGCATCATGTTTTCCAATGGTTGAAGCCATAGTGGGCAGCGCCTATAAGTGCGACATTGGGATTTGTAATCACGTGGACGGGGATGTTCCGTAGCACTTCTTTCATTCTGCCCTTTCCAAGGAATGATTTACGAAAATTTCTCGTATTTAGATCAGCAAGTAATCGTGGAGGTATCCCGCCGCCCAAATAAACGCCGCCGGTTGATAGTACTTTTAACGCTAGGTTTCCTGCCTCAGCGCCAAGTATGTTGATAAATGTATTCAATGTCATGCGGCATAATTTGCAGTTTTTTTTCTTATCTTGGGCTGTTTTAATAATGACAGGGGTGGGATCATTAGCCAGGGCTATCTTTTTCGCCAGCCAGCCGGGTTCCTTTGCGTAATTACCGGCTTTGAGGAAATTGTATATGTTTGGAATCCCGGACCCGGAACATACCCGTTCGCAGCTTACATGCCCAAATTGAACCCTCAGAAACTGAAGCAGCTTTATCTCCAGTTTGCTGGAAGGTGCGAAATCAGAGTGACCGCCTTCCGATCCAAAAGGAAGGTAGCGAGCACCATCCCAGGTGAGGTAAGCCTCACCCAGCCCGGTACCAGGGGCGATAAGAGCGATCGCGCCTCCAGGTTCGGGTTCACCGGGGATCAATGTACTTAAATCGTCTTTGTTCAAAATGGGCACTGCGGCAGCCATCGCAAGCAGATCGTTGAGCAAGTGGACCTGTGACAAGTTAAAGGATTCTTTCATTTCTTCAGAATCGATCCGCCAGTCCAGATTCGTAATTTTGACCCGGTTTTCTATTACCGGACCCGCAACCCCAAAACTTGCCTGTTCAATTACAAGATCGGTGCTGGACAGGAATTCCCCAACCAGTTTTTTTAAACTGGGGAAATCTGCGCTTGTGAATGTTTTTTCTTCCAGCGGGAAGCGCGGTCCGGATTCATGCGAGAAAACAGCCAGGCTTGTCTTTGTTCCCCCAATATCTCCCGCTAACAACACCTTCTGCTCCTGTTAACTAACCTATCATTGGCAGTCAATAAATTTTTATCCAATTTCTTCCGTGCGCTGACCACTAATCTAGATGTGAATTGAACCAGTTATTTTACTTGCAGCTTGAAAGCCTGATTCTTGATATGTAAACCAAACGGCAGGTTTTAGCAAAAAGTCCGATATAAACTTATGGATTGAATTGCCATTATACCGCTATGAACAGCAGAATGAACCTGATTAATCCGGCACAGCCACGAATAAAACATATGAATATAAGAATTATGTAAAAAAGATCCAAAGGGGGACAAAATGAGCCTCGCAAGTAGATTGTCACGCCTATTTGCGCATGGTAGAATGCATATTAATCATTGTTTTAATTCGCTGCACCTGTTACTGTCAATATAACAATCCGCGCGGTAGAACAGGCTCATATTAAGGCGACGGAGGCTATAAAATGGAAAATGAGGTAGCATCTTTTACAGTTAAAAAAGGTCTTGCTCAGATGTTAAAAGGTGGCGTGATCATGGATGTTGTCACTCCTGAACACGCTCGGATCGCGGAGGATGCGGGCGCGGTGGCAGTGATGGCTCTTGAGCGTGTTCCGGCTGATATCCGTGCCCATGGTGGGGTTGCCAGGATGAGTGATCCGGAATTGATCCTACAGATAATGGATACCGTCTCAATTCCGGTGATGGCCAAGGTGCGGATCGGGCATTTTGTTGAAGCCCAGATCCTTGAAGCGCTCGGGGTCGATTACATCGATGAATCAGAAGTTTTAACGCCGGCTGATGAAGAGCACCATATTAACAAACACGAATTTAAAGTGCCGTTCGTTTGCGGCTGCCGCAATCTGGGAGAAGCCCTGCGCCGAATCGGAGAAGGAGCTGCAATGATCCGCACGAAAGGCGAAGCCGGAACGGGCGATGTGGTTGAAGCCGTCAGGCATGCGCGTTCAGTTATGGGGGCTATAAGGCGAATCCGGAATATGCCCGCGGAAGAAATCATGGCGTATTCGAAAGAGATTGGAGCTCCATATGAAATTGTAATGGAGACACGCAAACTCGGACGCCTTCCAGTGGTCAATTTTGCCGCGGGCGGCATTGCGACTCCGGCGGATGCGGCTTTAATGATGCAACTTGGCGTCGACGGCGTTTTTGTTGGGTCCGGCATCTTCAAATCAGGGGACCCGGCTAAGCGAGCCGCTGCAATTGTAAAAGCCACAACACACTTTGAGGACCCTGCTATTCTGGCGGAAGTCAGCCGGAATCTGGGCGAGCCGATGGTGGGGCGACAGGTAACCGATATCCCCGAGCAGGAATTGATCGCAGATCGCGGATGGTAAGCCAGGATTGCTCGAGGCCCGCGAACAGGACTTACTGTTAAGAAAAACCGCAGAGTGTATATGATCCATGAAAATCGGGGTGCTGGCGTTACAAGGAGATTTTGAAGAGCACATCGTTGTTCTGGATAATTTGGGTGTTGAGAATAGAGAGGTGCGCCTTGCAGGTGAACTGGATGATCTGGACGGATTGATCATTCCGGGAGGCGAATCGACAACGATTGGCAAACTAGCCGACGAATACGGTTTGATTGAGCCTTTGAGAAAATTTGGATCTGCAAAAGCGATCTGGGGTACATGTGCAGGCGCAATTCTGCTTTCGAAGGATGTCCACCGTAAGCAGCCGCTGTTAAACCTCATGGATATCCAGATCGAACGGAATGCATTCGGAAGGCAGGTAAACAGTTTCGAAACCAACATAATAGTGCCAGCGCTGAACCAGGCGGGGCTGGGTGGGGAGCCTTTCCATGCAGTTTTTATCCGTGCCCCTTTGATTGAATCGGTAAAAAAAGACGCCCAGATTCTGGCAGAGCTGCCTGATGGAAGCATCGTGGCAGCCGAACAGGGCCAGTTGTTGGCGACCTCATTCCACCCTGAATTAACCGGTGATGACCGCTTTCACCGATATTTTATCCGGTTAATCGGTGAGCGACCTGTATGAATGTTCGTCCGTTTGATTGGCGCGATCTCACAAACCTTCATCGCAATCGCAACAACAGTGTATTTCTGAACAGCGCGCTGGTGTTGACCAGAGGGCCGATGCTAATGTCAAGCGCGCTGGTGTCTTACCTTGCGCCAACAACCGGAGTGTTTACTTATGTCTGCAGGAGCAATACCAGGGACGGGACCTCGGTGATAGGCCAGGGCCTGCATTACCCGGGATCGCAGCTGGCGCAGATGACTTTCTTAACTCCTCACAGCGCACTGGATTCGCCGGGTGCCCAGGATTTGATTGAATATCTTGTGTTTGTGATTGGTAAAAACGGTGCTTTCCACTTGATGGCAGATGTTGAAGAGAGTGGAGCAGCGTATGAGATGCTTCGCCGGGCGAATTTCAGCGTTTACACCCGCCAGCGGGTATGGAAAATCCCATTGCCTATGGAGGCGAAACCCGCGCAGAAAACCTGGAGGGGTGTTTCGGATGTGGACACGATCGCAATCACTTCTCTATATAATGACCTTGTCCCTCAGCTTGTCCGCCAGGTAGAACCGAATTCTGCCCGCGACCAGAGCGGGCTGCTCCAGTACGATGGAGATACACTGGCAGCATATGTGGAGTTAAAAATCGGCCACCGCGGAATTTGGGTCCACCCATTTGTGCATCCGGGCGTGGAAAATATCTCAAAACGCTTTCACGACCTGATCCTTGAGATTCCCAACCGTTTTTCAAGACCGGTATATATGTGCGTCCGATCCTACCAATCTTGGCTTGAGGGGACGCTGGAAGAAATTGGAGCTGAAGCAGGACCCCGGCAGGCGGTTATGGTGAAACATATGGCTTCCCCTCAAAAAGCTGAGGTCGGAAAAGCCCTGCCTGCCCTGGAAGGCAGCCAGCCTGAAATTACAGCCCCGATTTCTCAAATAAAAGGTAAATAAATTGAACGATGGAAAATCACATTACTGACGATTTGCAGGCTCTCATGGCCGTGATTCCGGTAGATATTTCCAGCGCGGTGGAGAGTATCGATGATAATCAAAATTTACTGGAAGTAATTCTTGACCTGGGAAGGATCCCTACAGCCCGCTACACCGACCGGGAAGTTGAACTAAGGCAGGTTGAGGTTGGACGTGAAGATATAAGTTATGTCGTTGAGCGTATAGGGGAATTTGACACAGACAACCGAGCCGGTCTTGAACGAACCCTGCACCGCATTTCCGCGATCCGTAATAGGCGTGGGAATATCGTCGGTTTAACGTGCAGGGTCGGCAGGGCGGTTTATGGCACAACCGATATCCTGGAAGATCTGATTGAAAGCGGGAAGAGCTTGTTGCTGCTTGGTCGACCGGGTGTCGGAAAGACAACCATGCTGCGTGAAGCGGCGCGTATTTTAGCCAACAAAAAACGGGTGGTTGTTGTTGATACATCCAACGAAATCGGAGGTGACGGAGACGTTCCCCACCCGGCAGTAGGTAAAGCGCGGAGGATGCAGGTCTCCACACCTGCTCTGCAACACGAAGTGATGATCGAAGCAGTTGAGAATCACAACCCGGAGGTGATCATTATCGATGAAATCGGGCGCGAACTGGAAGCAGCGGCAGCGCGCACAATTGCTGAAAGAGGTGTACAGTTGATTGGAACAGCTCACGGGCACACGTTGGAGAATCTGCTGTTGAATCCAACCCTTTCTGATCTGGTGGGGGGTATCGAGTCGGTTACCCTTTCAGATGAAGAGGCCCGCCGGAGAGGCACCCAGAAAACGGTTCTGGAGAGGCGTTCACCACCGACCTTCGATGTATTGATTGAGATCCAAACCCGCGATCGCCTTGCTATCCATCCCGATGTAGCGACGGCTGTTGATGCTCTGCTGAGAGGATTCCCGCAGGTGCCGGAAATTAGATCTCGTCAGGAAGGCGAGATTGTTATCGAAAAAGCGGCTAATGGTTATGGTCCAAAAAGCCGCCCGCAGCAGGGTTTGCACCGTCAGGGAAACGAACACTACAACGGTCAAAGCTCTCTGGAATGGGAGGATTCAGCAAGCACGCAGTCATTCAGCCGGTATGATATTTACTCCCGGGCAGGGAGCGGAAATGAAAAACTGCGCACATTAAAAATTTACCCATATGGTGTTGCACGCAATCGGCTGTCACAGGCTATCAAACACATGGGCGTTCCGGCAGTGATTGTGAACCAGCCCGATGAAGCAGAAGTGCTGGTGACTCTGCGGTCCTATTACCGCAAACGGCAGCGGGTCATCCTGGACGCAGAGAAGCACAACATGCCAATTTTTGTACTGCGCGCCAATACAATTAACCAGATGCAGAAGTTTCTCAGCGACCTGTACAATCTGGACAGCGGAGATTACCGACTGAGGGGAGCGGATATTGCCCTGCAGGAGACTCAGGCAGCGATAAAGGCTGTGATGGATGGCGAGCGCTGGGTAGAGCTTCAGCCGGCAAAGTCAAATGTACGCCGCATGCAGCACCAGATGGCTCGCCAGGCGAACCTTGTCTCCCATTCGTACGGAAAGGAACCACACCGGCGGGTGCGCATTTTCCGCCAATCCTAGCGCAGCAGGTCTGAGGCGATGTTTATCACTTTTGAGGGTCCGGACGGCAGCGGAAAAACGTACCAGATGGCCCTGTTAAACGAATACCTTAAGGAGAGGGGTTTCTTAACCCTTGCCACGCGGGAACCGGGCGGTACCTCAATCGGGGATCAGATCAGGGCGATACTGAACAATCTGGACAACACTTCCATGCACCCCCGTACGGAGATCCTGCTCTTCCAAGCTTCACGCGCCCAGCATGTAGAGCAAGTCATCCTGCCCCACCTGAAGCTTGGTGAGATTGTGCTGTGCGACCGGTTTGCAGATTCGACGCTTGCTTACCAGGGTTATGGGCATAGAGTCGAACTGAACCAGCTGAAGTTTATCGTAGAATTTGCTACCGGGGGGCTGGAACCTGATTTAACGCTGTTGCTGGACCTGGATGTGGGAGAAGGACTTCAGAGGAGAGAAAAAGGAGGAGACTGGAACCGATTGGATGCTTATGACCTCAAATTTCACCAGCGTGTGAGGGAAGGGTATTTTGAGCTGATGAAATCTGATCCCGAGCGCTGGGTAAAAATCGACGCCAGCCAATCCCCTGCAGCAGTGCAGGAGGACATTCGTAGAGCAGTTAAAAACCGGGTGGGTAACGGAAACTAGAAGTCGTCAAAGCCGCCCGAGCTCAAATCCGGACCCGCCTCGCCGAGGTCTGGGACGGCTTTTTCAATCTCCTCTGGTGATTGACCGGATTCGAGACGGTCTATCACTTCATCGAATTCAGGTCCCATATCTTCCCCCATCTCATTGCTCATTTTGCGCATCATCTTCCCGAGGGCGCGCGGGTCATCCTCCAACCCTTCCAAAGCGCTTGGATCAGCAAGATCTTCAAGCCGGCTTTCTTCCGAGCGAGCAAAAAGAATCCGGCCTATTTTGCGCTCAACCTTGTTGCTTCCGCAGTTCGGGCACGTGACTTTGTGCGATCCGTACTTGTCGTATGATAAATATATTTCAAATCCTTTGCGGCAATCCAGGCACCGGTATTGATAATTAGGCATAAAAATCTCCCAATAAATCTCTGAATTAATAAAGCAATAACCATCCGCTTCAGTTTGAAGTTTAGTATTTATTAATCCTTAGTCAAGAGAAGCGGTACAGCAAGGAACTTAAATTATAATCAATGGATATATTTCTTTCAAATATTCACAATGAATTCGAGGCTTTCGTGCAAGCATTAATACCATTTTTCAAGCAGGTGGGTACACAACTTCTGGTGGTTATATCAGGACCGTCTGGGGTGGGAAAAGACTCAGTGATCCAGTGTATGAAAGAGCGAAAACTCCCTTTCCGGTTTGTGGTGACTGTTACAACAAGAGCGCGGCGCGAGGGCGAGGTTAACGGCGTGGATTATTTCTTTGTATCACGTGAAGAATTCGCTGAATTGATTGAAGCGGGCGAGATGCTTGAATACGCTTATGTTTACAATGATTACAAGGGTGTGCCAAAGGAGCAGGTAAGCCTTGCGCTTGAAAGCGGTGACGATGTTGTTATGCGTGTGGACGTCCAGGGCGCGGCGACCCTCCGCAGGTTGTACCCGGGAGCATTGATGGTTTTTCTTATGACGGAAGACGAGCGGATAATGATCGAGCGATTGGAAGAGCGAAACAGCGAAGATCCGGATGAATTAAAACTTCGCATTGCAACTGCCCGAAAGGAACTTGAACGAGTGGATGAATTTGAATACCTGGTCATAAACCGCCAAAACAAACTCGATGAGACTGTTGACAAGATACTGGCGATTATGGCGGCAGAACACCAGCGCGTACGCCCGAGGGATTTGGCATCATGAACAAACCTACCGAACCGACCGCAGGCGACAACTTTGGGTTGAACCCCGGTCCGGAAAACAACCTGAACAGCCGAATATCTGAACAGCGCCGCCGGATTCAGTTCAGAGCCGGGCGCGACACTCCCATTGCCACATACTCACTGATGGGGATCACAATCCTGGTGTTCTTACTCCAGCAAGCCAGCATTCTGCTGCTGAATGGCACAGACCTACCGGCTGTATTCGGGATGAAGGTCAACGATTTAATTCTCGGCGGCCAACTCTGGCGTTTGTTCACACCCATGTTTTTGCATGGTTCTATCCTCCACCTGGGTTTCAACATGTATGCGTTGTATATTTTCGGACCCGGTTTGGAACGAGCTTATGGACACGGACGCTATTTAGCTCTGTACTTCCTGGCGGGATTTGCAGGAAATGTGTTCTCTTTTCTGTTTACCGATTCACCGTCGCTTGGATCATCTACCGCAATCTTCGGATTATTGGGGGCGGAGGGCGTTTTTCTGTACCAGAATCGCAGGATTTACGGCACTTTCGGACAGCGGGCGTTGATAAACCTGGTTGTGATTGCGGTGATTAACCTGATTATTGGTTTGTCGCCGGGAATTGACAACTGGGGGCATGTAGGTGGACTGCTGGGAGGGGTGCTGTTTGCCTGGTATGCCGGGCCAGTACTGCGGGTTGAAGGAATACCGCCCTACCACATGCTGGTTGATGAGCGTCCGAAACGGGAAGTCTGGCGCGCAGGTGTCAGCATCTGGCTTCTTTTTGGCCTGCTGGCTGTGACAACGATGTTCTTAAATATCCGTTAGGGCTGGTTAAATGTAAAAACCCGGAAAAGCCCGGGTTTTATTGGGGGTGGAATTTTGTTTTAATTTGTATACGGACCGATATCGTCGTCGATATCGTCTCCCAGGTCATCGTCAAAGTCGATTTCGAGTTCAACCTCTTCCTTATCCAAGCGGACCCACAGCAATAGCATCTGCCCGTCGTCTGATTCGACATACCTGGCAGCCACTATCGGAGCTTCGTATTCCAGTCCATCCTGACCCTTAAATTCAAGGTGAATTGTTTTGTTCTGTTTCCAAGCTCGGTAACATCGTTCTACCAGGGCTGTCCCATTGTATGTCCTCAGGCGGGTCAGGGCAATATCGGATAATATCGGACTTTCACTGAGGCCAAGAACCCACCCTTCCGGGACCGCTTCAAAAGTTGGTGGCGGACCTTCAATAATCGTGATTTTATCTTCCATTTTTGAATACTCCGTTATTGCAATAATACCATTAAAACGAATTGTTTTCGCTGATTTATTCGTAAGTGTATAATGAGACCGGAGCACAGATATGTACAAGCTGGTGATTTTTATTAAATCCCTGGAAGATGCGGACAGTTTTGAGGAAAAATGGCCAGAATTTCTGCATTCAGCCGAGAAAATGCCTGGACTGGTTTACGAGACGACCAGCAGGGTGGATAAAATCCTGTATGGGGAAGAAAAGATCGCCCAAATTCACGAACTGTATTTTAAATCCCAGAAAGATGCGGTCAGAGCCATGAGCTCCCCCGAAGGGCGTGAGGCGGGAAGAACGCTTCAACGGATAACCGGCGGTCGAATCAGCCTTTTTTTTGCAGACCATAAGGGGGATGACCTGAACAACATCCGCAAATTCAGACGTGAAGATAATGCATCTGAATAGAGACCAGCCATACCGTCACAGAAGCTTATCCGGGTGGTGGCTGGTAGCCGCGCTGGCGGTCGTGGTATTGATATGCGCGGGATACATGATTTACCGAGGATTGAGGACGAACGTTTCCCGGACTGGTCTTATCTTCGCCTGGCTGCGCGATCCCTTTTCCCATCCGGAGTGGATGGTCCAGGCAGGCCAGCGCTGCGGCGATGCACCTTTTATCCTGCCGACGGACGGCTTTGTCGGTTATCTATGGAACGATTCGTTCCGGATTGGGCACCGCCATCAGGGTATTGATATTTTCAGTGGTACTCCTTCCGGGGTGACTGCGGTTGTGGCTGCCTACCCCGGATATCTATCCAGGCTGCCTGAATGGAAATCGAGTGTGATCGTCAGAATCCCGGAAGACCCGCTGCAGCCGGGACGCCAGATATGGGTATATTACACCCATATGGCGGACGCGGACGGCGAGAGTTATATCAGTCCGGAATTTCCACCAGGGACAAGCGAAGTAAATATCGAGGCGGGCACTTTGCTGGGTTTCCAGGGAAATTATTCGGGCACACCCGGTCATCCAGTCGGGGTTCATCTGCATTTTTCGGTTGTGAAGGATGATGGGAAGGGTAAATTTTTGAACGAACTTGAGATTTCAAACACGCTAGATCCCTCCCCTTACATTGGCCTGCCATTAAATGCTGAACTGAACCAGGGGGAGGTTCCTGTCTGCAATTAACAAAGGAAGATCAAAAAGGGAGTGATGAATGACTTCATATACCTGTATTCTGACTGAAACCAGAGGCAGCGTAGGTCTGGTGCGACTTAACCGACCAAAAGCGTTGAACGCGCTGAACCGGGAGATGCTCAAGGAAATTATGGACGCCTTGTTTTATTTTGATACGAATGAGAAAACAGGCGCGATGGTTATTACTGGGAATGAGCGTGTATTTGCAGCTGGTGCAGATATTCAGGAGATGAGCGGCGTAGCGGCTGGCGAAATGCTCAGAGGCGACTGGATCGCGCAGTTTGATCGAATCTCCCAGATTTCGAAACCGTTAATTGCGGCGGTTTCCGGATACTGCCTGGGAGGCGGCAACGAACTAGCCCTGTCCTGCGATATGATTGTGGCTTCGGAGACAGCCAGATTCGGTCAACCGGAGATCAACCTGGGAGTCATTCCAGGAGCTGGCGGGACTCAGCGGCTGAGCCGGGTGGTGGGGAAAGCGGTCGCGATGGAGATGGTGCTGAACAACCGTACGCTGACCGCTGAGGAGGCTCTTCAATTTGGGCTGGTGAATAAAATCGCTCCGGTTGGTGATTATTTGGATGAAGCGCTTGAGCTGGCGGGGGAAATCGCAAACCGGGCTCCACTGGCTGTACGGATGGCGAAAAAAGCGGTTAACAAGTCTTTTGAAATGCCGCTTTCGGAAGGAATTTCAGCCGAGCGGATGGCGTTCTACCTGCTTTTCTCAACGGAGGATCAGAAAGAAGGGATACAGGCTTTCTTAAACAAGCGCAAGCCAAAATGGAAGGGGAAATAAGAGGCTTATTCGAGAGCAGGCAGCGAAGCCCAGAATACAGTACCAGAGTCAAGTTCGCTTGAAACGCCGATCTCTCCCCCATGGCTTTCGATGATTGATTTAGCAATCGCCAAACCTAATCCGCTGCCGCGGATTGACCCGGAGCGGGCTGGGGTAGTTTCGACACGGTAGAACCGCTCGAACACATGCGGCAGGTGTTCAGGGGCGATGCCCGGACCGCTATCCTGGACCTCAATCCGAATGGAATGATCGTCCGGGACAGAGTTTATAGACAACCTGACCTGGCATCCACCTGAAGAATATTTTATTGCATTGTCCAGCAGATTGTACAGCACCCGCCGGATCTGATCTTCATTGCCCATAACTGAGGGTAAATTATCTTCAATATCACACTCAAGAGATACGCAAGACCGCTCTGCCCGGATTTCAAAGGTCTCATATACCTCTTCCGCAATCGTGCTGATATTAATTTTGGAAGGGCGTTCAGCATCCATTCCGGCTTCCATGCGAGAGAGATCAAGAAGATCGTTGACCATCCGAACCAGACGGTCGACCTCATTTTCAATCTCTCCCATAAATCGTTTTGATATCTCCGGGTCATCCATGGCGCCATCCTGGAGGGCCTCAGCGCGCAGTTTTACCACCGTAAGCGGCGTGCGAAGTTCATGGCTGGCATTTGCGACAAAAGCCCGCAGCTCGTTAACATTCGATTGTAAACGCGAAGCCATCTTGTTAAACGCTTCCGAGAGGCGGCGCAATTCATAGGGGCCAGCTGGTTCGACCCGCACTCCCAGGTCGCCCTTTTCCATATTCTCAGCAGCCTGAGTCAAAACCTGGATTGGGCGTGCCAGGTTGCGAGCCAGCGTCCAGCCGAATAGACTGACGCTGAATGCAATCAGTCCCGTCACTGCTAAGAGGATTGCGATTGACCGCCGGGCAGCAGCCTGGGCGTTCGCAAGAGGAAGGCCGAGACGTAAAATTGCGGTTACCTCTATCTCCCGCTGAACGAGAACCGCCATATACATTACCTGTGTGCCCTGCGAGCCCTGGCGGATCGCTACTCCCCTGCCGGTGTTATCCTGCAGGGCTTCCCAGACCTCAGGAGCGTTATTAAAGTTGGCATCCGGGGGTAGTTCTCCGCTGGAGTCGGTTAACGGGGCGCCGTCAGGCCCGAATACAGTAAAAGCAATTTCCGGACTGTCAGCGAACATTTGAATAAGCATATCCTTTATGAAACTTGCTTCGACCCGCCCTGCCCTGTATTCCTGCACAGGCAGTTCGAGCGCGTTGGCTGCCGCGAATGCAAGGTCCTGCAGAGTATGCTCGGCTTCTGCGATTGCAGCATTATAAATAGACCGTCCAGCAAAGGCAGCCATTAATATGATGCTGACTAGCGAAACCAGCAAATGGGATAATACGAGGCGCGTGTTCAGCGTCTGGGAAAATTTCATATAGGAAAATTTGTTTTTTTAACGATTGGAGTTATGACAGCTCTTCCGGCCCTGCGAAGCGGTATCCATATCCGCGTACGGTCTGGATGTATTTTGGGCTGGCAGGGTCGTCTTCAATCTTCAGACGCAGCCAGCGAATGTGAACATCCAGGGTGCGCGAATCACCGACCCATTCATCCCCCCATACCAACTTGAGCAAATCATCACGGCTCATCGCGCGACCTGCGTTTTTCATCAATATTTCAAGCAGGTCGAACTCCCGAGCGGATAATTGAAGCTCCTTTTCCTCTTTAAATACCCGCCTGGCAATCGGATCGAGGCTGAGCTGCCTGAGAGACATTGGCTGAGCCTCCGAAGATTGGCGGTCCAGCGCTACCCGCCGCAGGGTTGATTGAATGCGTGCCAGAAGTTCCCGGAAGGAGAAAGGTTTTGCAAGGTAGTCGTCAGCGCCCACCTCCAAACCAAGCACCCGGTCGATCTCCTCTCCCCGCGCAGTCAGCATAATCACAGGAGTCGACGTGGTCGTTCTTAATCTGCGGCAGACTTCAAAACCGCTGATATCCGGCAGCATTAAATCGAGGACGATCAGGTCCGGGTTGACCCGTTCGACCGCTTCGATTGCGGATAGGCCATCTGCAACCGCTTCGACTTCGAAACCCTCGCGCTGCAGGCTGTAGGTAAGTGAATCAGTGATTAATGGTTCGTCATCGACGAGTAAAATTAGAGTCAAGGCCGTCCTCCAAAAAATTCAATTAAACCATCAAAAGACAGATGGATTATGGTTGTGACCCAGTATCTATAGTATAGCTAATTTGTCTCTATTTTGCCATACTGGATTCGGGGTCCGATTTTGGTAAAATCTAATCACAAATTATAAGTGAAATTTGCCGGTATGTAATCGCAGAAGACTATTCTAGTCGATACTCTTGGAGGGAATGTATGCCGTTGTTCTGGCTCTCGCTGGCATTTATGGGTGGGATTATTCTTGGAGAGCTGCTGGAATGGTTGGGATTAATCTGGTATTTGCTGCTTGGCTTGGCTGTATTTCTGGCTGCATGTGGGTTCCTGGTGAAGCGACGCTGGCCGGGAAGATTTGAGCGGATTTCCAAAATACCGCATCTCTCCGTACCGTATTCAATCCTGCTGGCTTCCGTGTGTTTAGGAGGAATCCGCTACCAATCCATACAGCCAGTGATAAACCCGGATCATATTGCATGGTACCGTGACGCGCGGGAGGCTTATACGGTGCAGGGAATTATTGTTGAGCCATCCCAGGAATTCGATCGGTTTACCTATCTGAAAGTTCGTGTACAAGAGCTCCACCCTGTAGGGGAAAGATTGTTCACGCCAGTTAGCGGCCTGCTGCTGGCACGTGTTCCACCGGGAGGGGACTGGCATTATGGCGATCAGGTTAGGCTGGAAGGCGACATCCATAATCCCCCGGAGAGGGAGGGATTTTCTTACCGTGAATATCTTGCGCGCCAGAATGTGCACGCATACATGCCTGGAGCGCAGGCGGTTGTATTGGCAGGCGGCTATGGCAGTCCGGTAAAAAGGTCGATTTATTCACTACGCGGACGCGCCTTGGATATGACATACAGGCTATTCCCGGATCCGGAAGCTTCTCTTCTGGCGGGCATCCTATTAGGCGTGGAGACCGGCATACCCCAGGGTGTTCAGGATGCGTTTAACGACACTGGGACATCGCATATTATTGCGATATCTGGCTTTAATATAACCATTCTGGCGACATTCTTTGTATTCCTTTTCGGACGCATCCTGGGGGTCAGGCGCAGGTTTATGGCAGCGTGCATCACTGCATTGATCATTAGCCTCTACACTGTGCTGGTAGGCGCGGATGCGGCGGTGGTGCGAGCAGCAATCATGGGCGGGCTCTCTCTGCTTGCAGCCCTGGTTGGGCGCAGGCAGGATGGACTTAATACACTGGCTCTTGTGGCGGCAGTGATGGCATTGTTCAACCCGTATGTGCTCTGGGATGTGGGTTTCCAACTTTCATTTATGGCGACCCTTGGGCTTTTGCTGTATGCCGGACCGCTGACGGAGAGGTTCATTAGGCTGGCTTCAAAAGGTGTTCCCGAGAACATTGCCAAGAAAGCCGCAAAACCGGTGGGCGATTACTTCCTGATCACCATTGCAGCCTTAATCACTACTCTGCCGGTCGTAATTTACCATTTCCAACGCCTTTCGTTGATCTCGCTCGCAGCCAATCCGGCTATCCTGCCAGCCCAACCGCCGCTGATGATTCTGGGTGGGATCGCGGTTATTCTGGGATTGATCTACCAGCCGCTTGGGCAGATTGCTGCGCTGGCGGCGTGGCCGTTTGCCGCTTATACAATCCGGATTGTGGAGTGGTTTGCCGGGATACCTGGGGTTGTTCTTTACCTCGGAGAAGCGGCATTCTTTACAGTTCTGCTATTTTATTTTCTCCTGTTTGCCTGGACTTTTGCTGGCGGTCGGTTTGGAAAATGGCTGGCGAGGTTGACAGATGCCGGGTTCGCGAAATACGGCAGGCACGCGCCGGTATTGCTGCTGGTTATGGGATTGTTTGCGGTAACGGTGTGGAGGGCTGCTCTTGCGGCGCCGGACGGCAGATTACATGTAACCCTGCTGGATGTTGGCAGTGGGGATGCTGTTCTGGTGCAAACGCCGAGCGGGCGCAGCCTTTTGATTGATGGTGGGCCCAGCGCCAGTCAGCTTTCTCAGGGTCTTGGTAGGCGTCTGCCGCTATCAAGGAGGAGGCTTGACTACGTCATTGTCGCCGCGCCCGAATCCGATCAGGTTGGCGCGCTTGCCATAGTTGTGAAGCGCTTCCCACCCGGAGAGGTGTTGTGGGCAGGCGCACCAGCTGGCACCTTCAGCGCCCGGGAACTGCGGCGGGTGCTGGCGCAGGAAGAGATACGGGTTGTGTTGCTGGAAGGTGGGCAGAGCCTCGAACTGGGCGGCGGCGCACAGATCAGGGTGCTGGCGGTCGACAGTCTGGGCGCGGTTTTATATCTTGAATGGAAAAAATTCAGTTTGCTGTTACCGATTGGGATGAGCTTTGAGACCATGGATAATCTATTTAAACGGAATAATTTTGCGCCGGTTTCAGCACTTCTGCTCTCCCAAAGCGGTTACGCCCCCCTCAATACTCCAGAGTGGATCGAGTTTTGGAAACCCGAGCTTGTGATGCTAAGTGTCGAAGCCGGCGACTCCGACGGGTTGCCGGACCAAGAAACGTTGGAATCGACAAAAGGGTATAACCTGTTGCGAACAGATATGAATGGATGGATCCACCTGAGTACAGACGGGGAGTTTATGTGGGTGGAGACTGAGCGGCGCTAAAAAACCCGGATTAACCAGTTTGAAATTGGAGTGAAAGCCTGGCTCGATAGGAGTCAGCCAGGTTGAAGTTCCTTGCCGGTAAATTTTTCCAGGCTTGACAGATTGTGAAAAGGCAGGAATTCGTCTACATAGGGCAGGACTGTCCTTATGCCTCGCACGAGCGGCTGGTACTCAGCTGATCCCAGAAGCGGGTTGAGCCAGATTAGTTTAGAAACACTGCGTTTTAAGCGGCTGATCTCGCGCTCTAATAAGGGTATGTCCCCGCGATCCCAGCCATCGCTGAGGATGATTACGATTGCTCCTCGGCTTAGCACCCGTCGCGCCCAGTGGTAGTTGAATGACTTGAGTGAGGCGCCAATGCGTGTTCCGCTGGACCAGTCCAGCGCAAGACCGGTTACCCTGTCCAGAACCTCTTCAATATTTTTGTGGCGCAAAGCCGGTGTAATCCGGGTCAGCTGGGTGCCAAAAACAAAAGTTTCGATGTTTTTGTTGTTATTCACTAGGGTATACATAAAATACAGAAACAGACGAGAATAACTCTCCATCGAACCGCTGATATCACACATAACCACCAGTGGGCGCGCCTTCAATTTTCGGCGGTTCCAGGAAAGCTTGATGAACTCGCCATCGTGCCTGATGTTGCCCCTGAGCGACCGACGGAAATCCAGGTAACTTGTTCTTTTAAGAGAGCGTATTTTCCGGCGAGATTTTTTTGGAACCATGCGCACTTCAAGCTCCTGGAGCAACCTTCTTGCGTTCTTGAAATCTTCGGCCGTGAAGTCTGCGAAATCCTTCTTCCTAAGCAGTTCAACAGGGCTGTACCTTCCGTTCAAATAGGGTTCACCCGTTTCGGAATCTGCCGCATACTCTGCGCCGGGCTGCAGGCGGGTGGTTGAGCGGCTTTGAGGCTCTGCCCCAGGTTGACCTTCGGAGTTCGGGTCAGGTTGGGTAAGGTAGCGCATCTTTCTGGCCGCGACAAGCTCAAATAGCATTTCATAACTGCCAGACCAGAAAAGGTTAAAAGCGCGCTCAAAGGTTTTATAAAGATCTTTTTCCTTCACGAGATACGCGCGGGTGGTGTAGAAAAAGTCGCTGCGCCGGGTGATATCTACCTGGGCTAACCCCTCCGCCAATCCGTATATCTGGTCAGAGCTGATATGGAAACCAAGTCTCCTCAGGACGCGCCCGAAATGCAGCAGATTGTCAAGAAGATATCCCTCTGGCCCTGCCAGTTTATCCGTTTGCATTACCTACGTTCAACAGGTCGCCCAGCAGTTCCGCCTCTACACGCTGCACATCGTCCTGGTATTTTAACAGCACACCCAGAGTATCGCTGAGAGTCTCTTCGTTCAGTTGCTTCCTATCCATTGCAATCAGCGCATTGCCCCAGTCGAGCGTTTCTGCAACCCCGGGTGGTTTAAACAAATCTACCTGGCGCAGATACTGAACAGCCGAGATGAGCTGATTGGTGAGCTCGATTGAGATGCCGGGAACTTTAAGCTGGACTATCCTGAGCTCGGTTTGGTAATCCGGGTATTCGATCCAGTGGTATAGACAGCGCCGTTTGAGGGCATCATGCACTTCCCGGGTGCGGTTTGAAGTGATCACAACAAGCGGTGGGCGCTCTGCCTGGATCGTTCCGATTTCAGGGATAGTGATCTGGAAGTCAGAAAGGATTTCCAGGAGGTAACTTTCGAACTCCTCGTCAGCCCGATCGATTTCATCGATGAGCAAAACCGGCACCTGCCCGTCTTTGTGTTCGATCGCCTCCAGGAGGGGGCGCCGCAGCAGAAATTCGCGGCTGTAGAGGTCCCGCTCCATCTGCTCCGAATCCACTCCCCGAGCGTCCAGAACGCGCAGGTGCATGATCTGCCTGGTATAAGCCCACTCGTAAACCGCATTGTGCACATCCAGTCCTTCATAACACTGCAGCCGGATGAGCTTTGCCTCCAGTAATTTCGCCAGAACTTTGGCGACCTCCGTCTTGCCAACCCCGGCTTCTCCCTCTAGAAAAAGTGGTTTTCCGAGTTTGGCGGACAGAAAAATAACCGTCGCCAGGCCGCGATCCGCGACGTAGTTTTGTTCCAGCAGCCTTTTTTGAACAGAATCGATCGAATCAAACATGTTTGTTATGGTAGGTTATTAACCGGGAGTGTACCTCTTATATTTAACCTTGTTGATCTCTGCCATGATGCTCAGGGCAATCTCCTCCGGTCTGCGTCCGCCGATATCTAGCCCAATCGGGGCGTGCAAACGGCTCAATTCCGCATCTGTAAGCCCGGCTTCAACAAGTCTTGCCAGACGCTTCTGGTTTGTGCGCTTGCTCCCGAGAGCACCGATATAGCGCGCCGGTTTCCGCAAAGCCACTAGCAGAGCCGGATCGTCCAGTTTGGGGTCATGTGTCAGTATTACAACGTAATCGGCGCTGGTAAGCTCCAGCTGCTCAAGGGCTTCGTTTGGCCATTCGGTTATAAGCCGAGAAGCTTCTGGAAAGCGCTCGCGGTTGTTAAACGCCCGGCGTGGGTCAATGATTATGGTTTCAAAACCCAAGACCTGCGCCAGAGATACCAGTTTTTCTGCGGTATGCACTGCCCCGACGATAATCAGGCGCTCCCTGGGAGGGTAGACTTCAACCAGCAATGAGACATCATCACTCGGGTTCAGGGTCTGGCTTTCGCCAGAATGGAATACAGCTTTGATCTCCTGGAGGGCACCTTTACCATACTGGCTCAAGTCCAGGTCGCCTTCCACACTCCCGTCAGCAAACAGGAGCAGTTTGCGGTTGAAATCCACCGGCGACCCCTCCAGGTAAGAGACCAAAGCGCAGGGGATCTGCTCATGCAAACAATTTTTGAATGGTTGGTAAATGCTCTTGTATGCTAAAAACGGCTCAACCAGCACCTGGATTGTCCCGCCGCATGGGAGCCCGACCTGCCATGCCTCTTCATCCGCGACACCAAATCCCAGCAGGGAGGGCTGGCCAGAATCCAGGACTGCATAGCATTCTTCAATGACCGCGCCTTCAACACAGCCGCCGCTGACCGACCCGGCTATACCGCCTTCCCTGGTGGCAATCAGTCGTGAACCGACCTGGCGCGGCGAGGAACCCCATGTTCTGACAACGGTAGCAACCGCGATCTCCCGACCTTCGCTGTGCCAAGTGTCCAGTTGTTCCAGAATGTCTCTCATAAAACTACCTCTGGAAATAATATAAGAAATATTGGTTAAGATAAGTGGAGAGGTAGCGATACAGGCTACCCCTCCAGAATACTTTTTAAGCGCTACCGGATTATTTTACTCGATAATCACCTTTTCCTCTGTAAGTAAATGGACCCGGGTGGAGCAGTGAGCGGCGGCGTCCTGAGCTGCAGCTGCGCCTTCCGGTGTTCCAAAAGCGGCAGCACGTGCTTCGTTGTCGTCAAACCAGAATTCAGACACCGCGTCTGCTGGCAGATTGGGGTCATCCTCAAGCACAACACTCATGCGGTACTTGCGTATCCCGGGTAATTTTTTACCCAGCGGGGGATGCTCCTCCAATGCCCATTTGCGGAACGCTTCCAGAGACATCCCTTCCTTGCGTTTTAACAGCGAAATTACTTTGAGCACAGACTTAACCTCCAGTAAGTTTATAATCTTGTCGTTTATTGATCAGTTTCGAGCCCTTCAAGCGCCCGGAGAATCTTCTCAGGCGTCGCTGGGAGCTCGGTGATGCGGACCCCAACCGCATCGTAGATTGCATTAATGATAGCCGGGATGGGGGAATTGGCTGTCATTTCGCCCACTCCTTTGACCCCGTAAGGGCCGTTCACGGAAGGATATTCTAGAACCCGGCTTTCTATCTCCGGCAGTTCTAACGGACCGGGTATTACGTATTCGCTGAAACTTGTCGGCATGTGGTCGACTTCGGGATAATATGGCTGGATGGTCTCGTAGAGAGCGTGAGCCATGCCCATGAATGAGCCGCCTCTTATCTGCCCTTCAACCAGAGCCGGGTTGACCTGCCTGCCCACTTCATAAATGCTTTTCAGGCTAAGCACTTTTACCTGACCGGTTTCTGTATCGACTTCAACCTCGGCAACTGTACAGGCGTGCGCTTCGGTCGAATCGGGATCCATCTCGCCTGTCTCGGGATCAACATCACTTTTAGGTTTCGTATATATACCACGCCCGGAGATTGTTTTCCCGTACTTGAAGTGAGCTGCCAGGGCTGCGTCAACGATGTGGATAGAGCGGTCTGGTGAACCTTTGACCAGGATGTTGCCTTTGCCATCGGTCTCCAGGTCTTCCGGGCTGACTTCCAGTTCGTCCGAGGCGACCTCCATGAGTACTTTACGGGCTTCCTGGGCTGCCTGCATGACCGCATTACCAACCCGGTGTGTTGCCCGGCTGGCAAAGGTGCCCATGCAGTGCGGACCGGTGTCGGTATCGGCTGTATCTATCAGCACGTTCTCGAAAGGCACACCCAGCGTCTCAGCCCCGATCTGAGCGATCACGGTCTTTAACCCCTGCCCGAGATCTGTACTCGAGAGGGAGATAACAAAATTGCCGGTAGTCGTCGCATGGATAAGCGCCTGGGACGGGTCGCCTCCCAGATTCATGCCGGTCGGGTAATTGACCGCTGCGATTCCGAGGCCTCTTTTTATTGCCATTTTACGCCTCCTCCTTATCCCAGGAGCTCATCTTTTTGTACTCCTCGGGCAAATCGTGACCCACCATTTCAGCAGCTGCCTGCATCACTTCTATCAGGGTTGCGTCTTCTACAACTTTGCGGTGGGGTTTCATATCGCCATTCCGGTAAGCGTTGATAAATCGGACCGACCAAGGATCAAGCCCGACTGTCTCGGCGATTTTGTCCATCTGCACTTCGAGGGCAAACGAAGCCGGCGTCACTCCGAAGCCGCGCATGGCACTGCCTGGCTGGCGGTTCGTGTAAACGCAGTAAGCATCGATCCACACATTCGGGATGTTATAAGGACCGGCGATGTTTGCGGCGTGCTTGGTCACTGCATAGGGGGTGTGGCGGTTATACGCGCCGGCGTCGGCGTATGTTGTGATTTTGCGGGCGATGATGCGCCCGTCATCTCTGATGCCGTCCTTAAAGTAAATCCGCCAGGCGCTGCGCGAGGACGAGCAGCGCATTTCCTCAAATCTTGTAAAGCGGTACTTTACCGGCCTGCCGGTCTTCATGGCTGCCAGGCTGGCAATAGGCTCCAGCAGTACATCTACTTTTCCGCCGAAACCTCCGCCGACTGTACCGCCCACAAAATGAAGCTTCTGGAATGGCACTTCCAGTATCAGGGCGGTATTATCCAGTGTAAAAAACAGCGCCTGGGTGTTGGTGTAAACAGTGAGGCGCCCATCCGCCTCCGGCTTGGCGATGCAGGCGGTTGTCTCTGAAGGCGCGTGTTCAATGGGGCTCATCTGGTAGCGCCCCTCGACAATGTGGTCAGCCTCTTCGAAACCTTTGTCCACATCCCCAAAGCGCACCCTGCGGCAGTGGTGACCTTCATAGATGAAGTAATTGGTTCCCCAGTGCTTTAAAACCGGCGCATCTGGTTTTATCGCCTCCTCAACATCAAGCACCATCGGCAATTCTTCCAAGTCCAGTTTGACCCTGGAAGCCGCTTCGGTAGCTGCCGCTTCCGTCTCAGCCACAATCGCCGCAATCTGCTCGCCCTGGTAGCGGATTTCATCTTCAACCAGAACTGGCTCTTCGTCCGGACCGACTCCGATCAGGCACAGGATGGTGTAAACGTTTTTTGGCACATCCTTATAGGTGAAAGCCCTCACAAAACCGGGGACTTTTTCGGCATCGGAGAAATCGATCCCCTTCAAGCGGGCGTGCGGGACCGGGCTGCGGACCATCTTCAGGTGCAGCATATCCCGGAATTTGATATCGTCTACATAAACAGTCTGTCCGGTGACGTGTCCTAGCCCGTCCCGGCGCAGGACTGACTGCCCGACAACGTTCAATGTTTCATCTGTCATTGTTATTCTCCTTCCCTAGCTCCCGCGCCCATTCATTCGCTCGGCGCTCTCCAGGATCGCCTGGATAATCGGCTCGTATCCGGTGCAGCGGCAGTAATTTCCGGTCAGCGATTCGATGACTTCCTGGCGGGTTGGGTGGGGGTTTCTATCCAGCAGGGCTTTAGCCACCAGGATCATCCCGGGTGTGCAGAAGCCGCACTGGGCAGCGAAAGTCTCATGGAAAGTCTCCTGGATCGTATCCAGGCTTTCGGCAGAGGTTAACCCCTCCAGGGTGATGATCTGCCGACCCTGGATATCCTCCACCGGTAGTAAGCAGGAGAGCATGGGTTCCCCGTCCACCAGGATTGTGCAGCTGCCGCAACCGCCCTGTCTGCAGCCTGATTTCGTTGCAGTCAGGTCAAGCTGTTCGCGCAGCAGGGTTTGCACAGTTGTCAGCGGTTTGACCAGCACCTCGGTCTGCCTGCCGTTTAAATAAAAGTTGATTAATTTCGAAGCCATGATAATCTCCTATCCTTTGATCCCGGCAAGTGCCCGGCGAATGGTCACATCCACCATCTTGCGCCGGTACCAGTCACTGGCGATAGAATCTGTGAACGGCTCGCATTCATTCGCAGCCGCCTCCGCTGCCGCGCCGATCTTATCGGCGTCCAGCACTGAACCTTCTAGAACTGCCTCGCACTTATTCGCCCTCATTGGGTACGGACCGACTGCGTTCAGCGCAACACATGCAGAATCCACTTGATCACCTTTAAAAACAAGGTGAGCTGCTACCGTGACGACCGCTGGCGTGTTGGCGCCTTTGCGGGCGAACTTGCTGAAAATGGTTTTTCCAGCCGGTTTTGGCACCCGGATTTCGGTAACCAGTTCGTCCGGTTCCAGAACGGTGGTTAGAAAACCACTGTATAAGTTCTCGAGCTGGAGGCTGCGTTCCCCCCGCACGCTGCGGATGACCAGTTCCGCATCCAGTGCCAGCAGGGCAGCTGCCAGGTCTCCAGCCGGGGGCGGGGCGAACAAGTTCCCGCCAGCTGTAGCCATGTTCTGAATCGCCCATCCCCCGATGCTGCGGGCAGCTTGCTCCAGAATCGCGATCCCCGAGCCAGATTGCACTTGGCTGAGTGTGGCAGCGGAGCCGATCTTTACAGTTCCGTTATCGCTGTTTACGTAATTCAGCCCTGCCTGTTTTAATCCCAGCACTTTCTCCGGGAAGGAGATGCCTTCATTGATCAGGGGCATGGTGATTGTGCCCCCGGCCAGCACGATAATTGAGGGGCTGTGGTCCGCCAGCAGTTTGAGCGCCTCCTCAACTGATTGTGGGGTGTAGTATTCCAAATTATTCACATCTATACCTCCTGATTAATCCAATATTGCGAAAAACCGGGCTGGGGAGCCTTCTGCTCCCCGGATTTTGATAAACGGGGCGTAAAATCTGAAACGGGGTCCGACCGGCAGGCTGGAAAGGTTGGTCATCTGCTGCATCAGGATTGAACCGTTTTCGAGGATAATCTTGTGGATGATAAAATCCTCGGACGTAAAATCGGGTAAACGGGCGCAGTACTCGCTGAAACAGTCGAAACCAACCGCTTTAGCCCCTTTGTCTATCAGCCACTGGGCCGCTTCCTGGGAACAGTAGGGGGATTCCAGGTAATAGGTCGGAAAATTTCCCCATTGCTTCTCGGTCCAGTCGGTTCGCACCAGAGCGATATCCCCTTCGCGAACATCCTGTGCATGCGCTTCCATGTCCGCAACCGATATTTCGTGGTTGGGTCCTGCACCGCTTAAATCCACAACCAGGGCATCCCCTGCCACACGCTCAAGGTCTACATCCGCGGCAGTCTCACCGCCCTCCTGGACGTGTCTGCTGAAGTCGACGTGCGAGCCGGTATGCAGCAGCATCTCAATCTTGCTTGCCTGCCAGAAGCCCGGGCCGCGGTGGTAACTGGTCAGCTCAAGCTGCAAATTCACCGACGGCGGGCTGAGGGTATCCTCTCCAATTGGGACTGAAAGGTCAACTATTCGCATACCCACCTCCGTTGGATATTAATTTATGCTCCATTACCACCTCCTTTTAGATCAAATTATTTATCAGAGAATATAACTTCACTGCCGCTGAATCCGATTTTTTTCACACCACCGGGTTGCTCAGGCGGCCAAGACCCTCGATTTCAATTTCTACAAGGTCGCCCGCTTTTAGAAATACGGGTGGCTTTCGAAAGTTGCCCACTCCGTCGGGGGTACCCGTGCAAATTACATCCCCTGGCAACAGCGTGCAGGTTTTTGAAATGAAGGCGATCGCCTCGGGCACTTTGAAGATCATCTGGTCTGTGTTTGAATCCTGGCGCAGTTCTCCGTTGACCCAGCAGCGAATGTTTAACTTGTGCGGGT
>JBJYWI010000136.1:0-3034 GCA_046259385.1 Anaerolineales bacterium | reverse complement strand
GGGCTGCCCGGGCCTGTGATCGCGGTGGGAAATTTGGCAAACAGGATCAGGCTGGTCGGGATCTCGAAATTCTGCTCCCGGCAGTGGTCAGCGTAATTTAACCCGATGCAGACGATTTTACCGGGGTGTTCGATCAACGGCGCGTAGCGGATTTCGGAAAGAGGGCGTGCGAATTCATGCTCTCGGGCAGCCGCGCCCGCCTCGCCAGCCAGTTCCCACACACGGTGGATGATTTCCCAGACCTCTGGTCCGGCCTGAAGAAGAGCAAGCATGTTCCAGGGCGCGCCAGAGGGCATCCGCTTCTCGAGTGCGGAATCCGCAAGCAGTGCCCTGGATGCGAGTTGCAGGTCTATAAGATTGTCACCTTGGATCAGGCCGGGGCGTTTATTTTCCCCATCAAAGTATGTTGTGAGTCTCAATGTGTATCCCTCTCGTCTTTTAATATTACTGAAATTTGGTTCATTCCGAGTCCTGACAATTCCGGATTTCAGAGTTCCCGGACTGGGTCTGGGTGAGAAAACTCTTCTCGACGTTGTTCAAGTGGCAAAGCATAGCCTCTGAGGCTGCATTTGAATCACGCAATTTAAGAGCGGAGATAATCGTCTGGTGGTCGTTTGCAGCCTGATGGATCACGCCAGGAATGTTTACCGTGCGCTTGCGGCTTGCCAGGCTGATACTGCTCAGGCTGGCTGTAAAACGCTTTAAGAACGGGTTCCTGGCTGCTTCTGTGATTGCGTTGTGTATTTCCAGGTCAACCTCCAGGAAGGAGTCTGGGTCAGCGACTGACGACCTGGATTTGCTCTGCAGGGCTTCCAACTCGGCGATTTGTGCTGGAGTTATGCGCCTTGCAGCCAGCCCGGCAATGCTGGCTTCGACAATCTTGCGCGCTTCAAAAAGCTGCAGGAATGTTGAATCATCCAGCGCAAGTACAAAATCCAGGTGTTCCACCAGCTGTTCTGTCTCCAGGGAGGAGATATACGTGCCGTCTCCCTGGCGCATTTCAAGTACGTTCATCATCGCCAGAGCCCGCAGCGCTTCCCTCAGGGATGGGCGGCTGACGTTCAGCATGGCTGCCAGTTCCCTCTCGGGAGGCAGTTTCTCGCCTGGAGAAAGCTGCCTTGTTTTAATCATGGTGAGCAGACGGGCTGCGATCTCCTCCGCGACCGCGCTTTTTTTAATTGGTTCAATGGTTGTGTGCATATGAGTTTGAAAGGTAAAATGGTCTGACCATCTTACCGGTATAATAAGCCCGTTTACAGAGGGTGTCAAGCGCTAATTGGAAAATTTGTCCAGCAGGATGAAGAAGACGCCGGGAAGATTACAAACCTGCCTCAGATAGCCGCTCCATTGTCAGGCGGATGTTTTCGAGTACGTTTGACTGGATGGTACGTTTGGCTGTTGCTAGGCCGTTGATCACAGCTTCAGCTTTGCTTCTACCGTGGCCGATAAAGAGCGGTTTGCGCAGCCCCAGCAGCGCAGCTGCACCGATAGCGGCGTAATCGTGTTCACGGCGGATGCTCTCCAGGTGGTTTGTAAGTATACCCGAAGGGATCCCTGCAATGCGTGGCAGAATGCTTTCGACCTGAGCCAGCAGCACTTCGATAACGCCCTCAATGGTCTTAAACAGCACATTGCCTACAAAACCATCGCAAACAACCACATTTACATCGCTTTCCAGCATGGTGTGCCCTTCGATATTGCCGTAGAAGTTTATGTCCTCGGCGGCAACCAGGAGCGGGTATGCCTGCTGACTTACCCGGTTGCCCTTGTTGTCCTCTGAGCCGATTGAGAGCAATCCAATGAGCGGCTGCTCGATGCCGGCGGCGAGCCTGGCGTAGATGCTGCCCATGCGGGCAAACTGCAGCAGGTGCTTGGGGCGGACTTCTGTGTTTGCGCCAGCGTCGATCAGAAAAAGGTTTTCTCTCAAGCCTAAAAGCGGGACGATCGGAGCGGGGCGCTCAATACCCAGGATGTTGCCAAAGTGGAGCTTGGCGGAGACGAGCCCTGCGCCGGTGTGTCCCATTGTTAGCGCACCGTCAGCGGCGCCTCCCTCAACAAGGTCGCAGGCGACATTGATTGAAGCGCCTGGTTTGGAACGCACAGCCTGGACAGGGTTCTCATCAAATTGGATCACTTCGCCGGCGGGAATGACCTGAACGCCGCAGCCGGCAGTGTCCAGTTCAGAAAGCTCGTGCTGTATGTCTTCCGGTCTGCCCACCAGACTCACATCGATATCCAGTTCCCTGGCGGCTTGAACTGCTCCAGCTACAATTTCCTTTGGGGCATAATCGCCTCCCATTGCGTCCACTGCCAGCTGAATCCTTCCCCTGTCAGGTTTGCTGCTCATAGTAGAGAAAATATAACATAATTATTGACTGACAGGTATAATCTTTTTTGATTTATAAAAATTTTTGGTAAAGGGATAGGCCCCCCGGAACAAAAAATTAGACCATGTTCTGGACCGGCGTGGCTCTCTTTTCAAAACAGGTAAACCTGAGGGCAGTGACTATGAAAACGGGGAAAGAAGCTTATTTCACATCTGAAAATATCCAGGCGGAAGCCCATGGGATGCTGGCATTGCTGGGGGAGTTGAAAGCCAGGCGTTCCCCGCCGGCGTTAAGCCCTTCGGCTGCCCTGCTGGTGCTGGATATGCAGGATTATTTCCTGAACCCGGATTCTCACGCCTTTGTGCCCAGCGCGGCTGCGATAGTACCCGGTATTAAGCGCCTGGCTGCAGCGTTCGCCGGGAGCGGCAAGCCGGTTTTTTACACCCGCCATATTAACGACGGTGAAAATGCAGCCAATATGGGCACATGGTGGCGCGAAGTCATCACGGAGAAGAATCCCTTGAGCGCAATCAGTGCACAATTGGACTCCCTGGGAGGACTGGTGATACTCAAGAGCCAGTATGATGCCTTTTACCGTACCAGTCTCAATGATTTGCTGGTTGATTTTATGGTCGACCAAGTTGTAATCTGCGGGGTGATGACTCACCTGTGCTGTGAGTCCACCGCCCGATCGGCTTTTATGCGTG
>JBJYWI010000135.1:0-5604 GCA_046259385.1 Anaerolineales bacterium | reverse complement strand
TTCGAGAAACGAGATGGATTGCCGGATGTTGAATTCGATGGATATAAATATTTCACCTTCCCCATGGATCATCATGAATTTATAGAGAGTGGTGTTATCGGCAACCCTCTCCGAGCGACAAAGGAAAAAGGTGAAGAAGCATTCCGCCGGTTATCTGAGCACGTAGCTCGCGGTGTGTTGGAATTGATGAAAGTTCCAGTGGAAGTACATAATCGCGAATTTATTGACCGTGTGTTATAAAAGTTAACCATTTACTATCCAATGGGGGCTGTTTGAACAGCCCCCATTTTTTTATTGCCAGATAACTATTTTAATTACTTTGAGTGAGGATTATTTGGAAATTGAGTTAGCTTATGGTCGTGAAGGTTTGAGAACGGTTGTTTCTCATGAATATATCGATGTAATTCGCCCGGAATTTGTTCCTGGTTTGCCAGATGAATCATCTGCTATCCGAGACCATATTAGATCTCCTATAAGCACCCAACCTTTACGCGATCAAATTGAATCTAACGACAAGGTTGTTATCGTTCACACTGACATTACCCGGGCAACCCCAAATTCCAGAATTTTACCGGTTCTAATAGAAGAAATACTCAGTTCAGGAGTAAGCACAAGCAATATTACTTTATTAAATGGATTGGGAACCCACAGACCTCAAACGGACCAGGAATTGAGGGGTATGTTGGGAGATGAAATTGTCGATAAATATCGGTGTATCCAGCATAATTGTTTTGATGAAAGTGAACTTGTTTATTTAGGAAAGACATCTTATGGGAGTGATGTACGCATTAATAAAACATACCTGGATGCCGATGTAAAAATATTAACTGGATTTATTGAGCCGCATTTTTTTGCAGGATTCAGCGGTGGACCAAAAGCCGTTTTACCGTCTCTTGCTGGTTCAGAGAGTGTCTTTACTAACCATAGTTTTGGGATGATTGCAGATCCAAATTCCACCTGGGGGATTACATATGGTAATCCAATATGGGAGGAAATGCTTGAAGTTGCTCTTAAAACAAATCCCACATTTTTATTGAATGTGGCATTAAATACGAGAAAGGAGATAACGGGAATATTTGCAGGTGATTTGGTAGAAAGTCATAGGAAAGGTTGCGAGTTTGTCAGGCAAACTGCAATGGTTGCGGTTGAAACTCCATTCGATATCGTGATAACAACTAACAGCGGATATCCTCTCGATCAGAATTTATATCAATCGATTAAGGGTATCAGTGCTGCGAATCAAATTGTTAAGAAGGGCGGTACGATTATTTTATATACCGCTTGTGAGGATGGTTTGCCTGATCATGGACGATACGCGGAACTTCTAATGAAGGGAAAATCTCCAGAAGGCGTATTGGCTTTGGTTTCCCAACCGGGGTTTTCAGCTCATGATCAATGGCAGGTGCAAATTCAGGCTCAAATTCAGCAGCATGCCAATGTGCATGTTTTCAGTGATGGGTTATCTGAACAACAAATTATTGATGCTCATTTTGTGCCGTGTTTGAATCTTGAAGACACACTGATCAATTTGTTAAAAATATATGGATCCGATGCCAGAATTTGTGTTCTTCCTGAAGGACCTCTGACGATCCCTTATATTGGACATTAATATCTGTGCTCCATTTCTGGTAATTTTTGATTGAATATTTTTCTGGTTGGGTTAAATCATTTACCTTTCAAGTTTCATAAAATTAATTTGGGAAAAATTTTATGTTTAATGATTCCTTGATTCTGGTAATTCCTGCAGCGGTCGCATTCTTGATAGGGTTGGCGAAGGGTGGTTTTGGAGGGATGTTAGGTGCACTGGCTGTACCATTAATGGCATTGGTAATGCCAGCGCGTGAAGCGATTGGTGTGGTACTTCCTATCCTGATGTTTGCAGATGTGTTTGCAGTCGCATCCCATTGGCGAAAATGGAATATTAAATTGGTCTTTTTGTTAATTCCAGGCGCGATTCTAGGTGTGACAATTGGAACAATTTTTATTACTAACGCTCCAAGTGATATACTGCGAAAATTTTTAGGCGTTATTGTATTACTCTTCTCAATCTACAAATTATTGGAAAGCCGCATACTTAAATCCATACAATATGCAGGAAAAAACTGGCATGGGATCGTGTTTGGAACCATCACTGGTTTCTCTTCTTCATTAGCCCACACCGGAGGACCTCCGGTTAGTATTTATCTCTTGCTACAGGATATTAAACCCCGGATGTTTATAGCCACATCTGCCTTGTTTTTCATGATCTTGAACTGGATAAAAGTACCATTCTACTTGTATGCAAATATGTTTAATTTTGAAATTCTCCTTGGTTATACCTGGTTGATTCCTATAGTTCCTTTAGGTGTTCTTGTTGGAAGATGGTTCAGTGTCAGAGTTAGCAAAAAGGTTTTTGAAAAAATCATCGTAATTTTATTGTGTGTTGCTGGATTGATGTTGTTATTTACTTGATCCAAAATTAGTTAAGGGGGAGGTACATTTCTGGATGTTAAAAAATTACCAGACTCGGAGAGTCCGAATCCTTAGGCCATTCAAACAATTAAGTTTTCAGTTTATTATCATTTGATCATTTATAATTTTTTTATTGCTAAATAGTCGCCGGATTTTGTTGTGAAGAGAATAAGCAGGAACTCAATTGGAATTGCGGGTATTGCTGGTATTTTTGTTGCTTTCTGGGGAATATTTTTTTTATTTTGGCGAAAAAAACTATTAAATAAAACAAAAGCTGGAGATAACAAGTTTGTTCAAGGGATTCATAAAAAATTTTCTGGCCTTACAGAGGTTCAAGCTCAATCCCGCATTACGGACGGTATTGATAATTCTTTAAGCTATAAACCCCAACGAACAACTAAAGATATCTGGCGAGAAAACATATTTTCTATTTTTAATCTGAGTTTGATTGGAATCTCTGGCGTTCAATTTTTGCTTGGAATGTATCTTGATGCATTGGCTAGTTTTGGCGTAATGCTTTTGAATATCGGTATAAATATTTTTCAAGAATTATTTGCCCGGCATCGGTTAAAGGAACTTATATTTTCGACTCGCTTTGAGTCAACGGCTATCCGTGGAAATAAAGCTCGAAGTATCAATCCAAATGAAATCGTTCAGGGAGATATTATCGCTCTTGGACCTGGTGATCAAATTGTGGTTGATGGCATATTGTTGACTGATAGCGAGTTGCTTGTGGATGAATCATTATTAACTGGAAAATCCGAACGATTTCTAAAAACAAAAGGTGATGCTGTATATGCTGGAGGGTATTGTATATCTGGTCATGCCCTTTATGAGGTAAATAAAATTGGGGATGATAGAGCAATATTTTCGATTTTAAATAGACCAAAATTTTTATCTGAAGAATTAACACCTCTCGAAAAAATTATCGATCGAGTTCTTAAGGTTTTACTGATTGTTGTTGGAATATTCACTGTTATATTGCTTGCTTATTATTTCCAAATTGACCCCTTAGGATTAAATGCGCTTTTTAATAGCGCTGCCTCGGTCATTTTTAGCATCGCTCCTGCAGGTTTATATTTTATGATACTGGTAACATACACCATGGGAACTGCAGACATGGCAAAAATTGGAGCGCTGGTCAACAGGGCTCGATCTGTCGAGGCTATGGCTCAGGTGAACGAGGTATGTATTTCAAAATCGGGAATTTTAACGGATCTACAATTTGAAATTAACATTATTGAGGATCCTGAACTTGATTCCACAATATCCAAATCACGCATTCGACAAATTCTTGGGGATTTCGTCCACAGTACGACTGCAAAATCGCGTTTAATTACTACTTTAGCAGACAATTTAGAAGGTAATCGGCGAAATGCGATTGAAAATGCACCTTTTATGCATGTTTATGGATATTGTGCGATTGTAACCGATGAAGAGGATTTACGAGGTGTTTATGCTTTGGGTTATCCTGAATTACTTGAAGGATATCTCTTGAAAAGTTCTCTAAATGAAAAACGAACAGATGGTTTACAAACGTCTAAAATTGGAGCGAGAAGGTTACTCAATAGGGTGACGGGTTTCTTTGGTCGGGATGAAAAGAAAGATGGTAGGAAATCAAATCATAAAAAGAAATTAAAAAATGGCACTGCTTCGGGTTTTGAAAATGAAAAATCTGAAGAAAAGAATTTCTTTTCAAAATTTATCAATAATGTCAAACGAATCGTTCCAAAGGATAATGACGATATAAATGAGGATTTTTCAAATCCGGAGAAAAAACCCGTCGCTGAGTTACTTTTTGTGTACACACCAGAATTGAATTATTTGTATAAGGACACATCGGAACCAATTCTTTGTGATGGGTTGATTCCATTAGCGCGTATAACTTTTACCGAAGAAATAAAAAAGGAAGCGGTAAGAGTGATCAAAACCTTCGCAGAAACAGGGATTCAATTAAAGATTATCTCGATGGATAAAAAATTGACGGACGAGAACTTTAGGACCAGCTCGGGACTATACATTGATCTGGATCATTTTGGACATATATCTGGCGAGCAACTGAGTACATTGGATGGGATCTCATTTAAAAATGAATTGGATAAGAACGCATTTTTTACTGAAATTCAACCTGCAATGTTGAGTCGAATAGTCCAGAGTTTACATAGTGAGGGCAGAAATATTGCTGTAATGGGTGATAGCGTTAACGATGTTTCAGCTTTGCTTAACGCTAATCTCGCTGTTACAAGGCAAACCAGCAGTCAGGCAGCCTTGAGTGTTTCTGATATTGTTTTGTTGAATAGTAAGCCAGATGTTATTAAGAAAATTCTTGAAAAAGGTCAGCGAATTGTGAGGGGATTAATAGACATATTGAAATTATATATTACCCAGGCAGTTTATTTGACGCTGCTCATTATTTCAACCTTCACACTTGTGAGAGGATTTCCATACAAGTCCGCCCAGGGATCGTTGATCGCAATTGTCACCATCACAATACCATCACTTGGGTTAACTTTGTTTGCCAGACCTGGCATTATTGACAGCGGAAAATTTGCTTTGAAACTGCGAAGATTCATTTTTCCCGCGTCAATTACAATTGCAATTGCTGCAAGTGTTGTGTACTATTATTTTTATGATTTATATGCTGAAATTGCATACGCACAACTCGCGGTCACTTATGCCCTGGTCTTTACGGGACTAATGCTGGTGGTATTTGTGTCCCCGCCAGTAAAAATACTCGCTGGTGGTTCAGATTACACGGGGGCATGGGAGCCTACGATATTGTCTTTTATTATGCTGCTGGTGTTCATCATCGCAGCACCTTTAAATATTACAAAAAAATTCTTCGAACTTGATGTTCTAAATCAATCTGCGGATTACTTATTTATTGGCGTTGTTGCGGTTTCCTGGGCAGTCACGGTGCAACTTCTCTGGCGTTTTATAAATTTTCTGCTCAAAACAGAAAATTAGAATAATTCTGGCATTTTGAAGAAAATATACGACAACATGTTTATCCTTTTTGAGGTTCGTATTCCTCTTTCGCGCTTTAGGGTAGGATGGCTGTAAGCTTTTGGTTAGCTGATATCAAGCTCTTTGGCTATTTCGCTGACGTTTTTTGATTTACTGCAAGTATAAACACTGCGATACGCCTCGGAT
>JBJYWI010000134.1:0-7294 GCA_046259385.1 Anaerolineales bacterium | reverse complement strand
GTGACAGCGAATAGCAAAGAATTCGGCCGTGTTGCTGGGCTATCAATCGAGAACTGGGAAATCTGAACGTAGTCAGACTAAATAGTTCGGAACAGATCTCCTTAGGGGCATTGGCGAAAATCGACCGCTTGACACTATTGTCGGGCGGTTTTTTGTTTGATTGAGGTTGCCCAAACTTTAAGGTAATATAGCCGAGGATATTTCCGATTGATTTATGCAAAAGTATCAACTAGTCGTTTATGTTAATCCATTGCATACCTCTTAACGCTCATTTAACCCTATTGAGTAATTATTGGTGATCCCACTTTACTGGATTTCACTTATCAATCATTGCTATCAATTAGCAATTAATAAAGTAGTAAATTTTCGGATTGCACGCGTTTAATTCAGCAATTCTAGAAAAATCATCTCGCAGTTTAGGAAGGGATCAAAATGCCCCAGGTCATTTCAATACATTCATTTCGTGGCGGAACTGGAAAATCAAATACAACAGCAAATTTGGCAGCTATGCTGGCCCTCGAAGGGAAACGGGTTTGCGTGATTGATACGGATATTCAATCACCAGGTATTCATGTTTTATTTGGTTTTGATGGCGAGGATGTTACTTCTTCACTGAATGATTTCTTATGGCACAATAAGTTAATAGAAGATGTCGCCGTGGATGTAACCCCAAGCCAGGTGCAAGAAAAATCTGGCAAGATCTATCTGGTTCCTTCAAGTATAAAGCCCGGAGAAATCACACGGGTTATGCGTGAAGGCTATGATGCCCGGCAGCTTACCGAGGGCCTAAAAAGTTTATTGACCGAGCTTAATTTGGATTACTTATTGATCGACACTCATCCTGGACTGGGCCAGGAGACGCTACTCTCACTCGTTATTTCAAATGTTTTGATTATCGTGCTTCGACCCGATCAACAGGATTATGAAGGGACAGGAATTACCGTTAGAATCGCTCAGGAATTGAACGTGCCTAACATCCTTTTGATGGTCAATAAATCTCCGCGAAGTTTGGAACCTGCTGCCCTTGCGGAGCGAGTACAAGAAGCGTATGGATGCCCGGTCGCCGCTGTTTTGCCACACTCCGATGAGATGATGGAATTAGCCAGTCGTGGAATTTTTTCCCTCGAATACCCTTCGCACATGATAACTAAGAAATATCATGATGTTGCTTCTCAAATTAAATAAGATAATCGTTTACCATAGGGAAAACTTTTATGTTCGATGATTCCTCTTTCTTTGGTGGAATGGATTTATTTGATGGCATGCCCTTACGCCGTGCCGGAACAATCCTTTTCGCCATTGAAGGGCGAACCGCCCAACTTGTTGCCCAATCTCGACAAGCCGCCAATCCATTCCTGACAGAGATAACCGCAGCTGAAAAGGAACAGGCTTTCCTTGCTGCCATTGCCCAGGGTCGGGATCTGCCACTTCAACCAACTATCCAGGATATCGAAAGATACGCTCCAGAATGGTCATCGCTGGTTCCGTCTGATGAGGCGCAGCGCGCAGCATTGGCTAAGAAGTTCGCTGAAAAATATGACTTTCCACACCAGAAGGTGCCCGCCATGCGTTTGTCTTTAGGTTTAGATGTTGAAGGAGTTAGCCAGGCTTTCGAGCGTTTGTTTAAAGAACCGATAGAAGTTATCTATTCCCCACAAATTTCCTTTCGAGAACAGGCCCGCTGGTTGTCTTCGAAAATGGCCAACAAACTTGAAAGATTACCCCCCTTTTGGATTGCCTATTTCCTCACTTTAACAGAGACGGTCGGGGCAAGTATCCTCGCTTTATCTATCGCATTAGCCGGAATTGGACCGCTGCCAGGTGTGATTCTCCTCCTCATTCTCGGGCTGGTGAACATCTTAACCATCATGGGCATTGTCGAGGCCATCACCCGTAATGGAAGTATGCGTTACGGGACATCCTATTTCAGCAGGCTGACCAGTGATTATTTAGGCAAACCGGGCAGCATTATTTTGATTCCGGCTTTCTACACCTTAAGTGTATTTGTTTTAATAGCCTTTTACATCGGTATATCTACGACCCTTGCCGAAGTCACTGGGGTCACCTCATTGATTTGGGCCTTACTCATTTTCCTGTCTACCCTTTATTTCCTACGTGGAGAATCCTTAAACGCCACCATCGCCTCTGCCTTTGTTGTGGGCATCATCAGCGTCCTGATCATCATCCTTCTTATCCTTTTGACCTTACCTTATGTTCAGCTTGAGAATCTGCGCTATATTGATTTGCCTTTTGGAAGTGGGCAGGTATTTGATCCTAAAATCCTCGCCCTTGTTTTTGGGGTGGTGTTAGCCTCTTATTTTGGTCACACAACAGCGGTTAGTGCTTCTAAAGTCGTGCTGCCTCGGGATCCGGGGGGAGACTCCCTGCTGCGGGGCAATATCCTGGCCAGGGCTACGGTTATTCTCCTGTACAGCTCCTGGGTAATCGCAGTGACTGGTGCCATTCCAGCGGTGCAATGAAGTAGTCTTACCGGAACAGTGATACCAACGCTAGCCGAATTAATCGGTGGAATTGTCCCTATTCTAGGCACAATTTATGTCATCCTGGCCATGGGCATCAGCATTGTGCTTTTTTCTTACGCTATATTCTTTCAAACCCGCGAGTTTCTGCCTGAGAACTCGGAGCGCACGACCCGCTTCCTTTTTAGTTTCACACCGCTTTTTCTAATATTGCTGGTAGTGCAATGGCTCTTATACACTGGTAGTGCCACCTTTTCTGAGGTTCTGGGATTCATAGGATTGCTCTTGTTGCCTATTTTGGGGGGTATCTTTCCCATGCTTATGCTGGCAGCCAGTCGTCGCAAAGGTGAATACCTTCCAAAACGTACGTATCGTTTACTCGGAAATCCACTGGTCGTCACAGTTGTTTGCCTTATCTATTTAAGCGCTTTATTTATATATGGGTTTTTCATATGGGAAGATCCAATTCCGCGCGCCCTGGCCATTGGGTCGGGAATTTTAGTATCATTCGTGACCTTTTTGATCATTCAACAGGGTGCCTTAAGGCAACGAGTTGTGATAGAGTTCAGAATGTATTTAGTGGATAACAATGAGCGAGCAACCTTAACCCTTGTTGATGCGGGTAAACCACTGCAGGGGAGCTGCCGATTGCTTTATGCTGATCAAGAACTCTCCCGGGAAGGAAAGGAGATTGAGATACCTTTAGTTAAGCAATTAAAGAGTATCTACCTAACGTTTCACTCGCCGGAGGCAAAGGAAATGAAGATATGGCTTCACCGTGTCACTCCTGAAGGGATTAGTGAACCAATTTCGGCTGGGGTGCAGTTAAGAAAAGATGATCAGGATAAACCAATCCAAATCGATCTCCAGACCACCCAGGTAATTATGCCTTTGACTACTCGAGCCAACGAGCTAAAGATTTCATTCAATTAAATTGGAGAATTAGGAACAAGGAAGGTGGTAAATTTGGATGTTTCAAAAACACGCATGATTAAAATAATCAGCATTGCACTTGCGATGCTGATCTTTATGACAGGCTGTGCCTCGAATGCAGACCCGCTTCCATCTCCCCAACCAACTGCCCCGGCAACAGATGTCCCGACAGAAGAGGCAGCAACCCAGGGGCAGGGAGAAAAGTTGATTTTGCTCTATTTCCAGGCGCCCACAACGGCCAATCCGCATTTATCTCCGGGCACCAAGGACCTTTCCGCCAGCCGTATCGCCTATGAACCCCTGGCTTCTTTTGACATAGATGGCAACCTTGTACCCATTCTTGCGGCCGAAGTTCCCAGCGTAGAGAATGGTGGGGTGGCCGAAGACGGCACCTCCGTAACATGGAAACTTAGAGAGGATATCAAGTGGGCGGACGGTGAGACATTTACGGCTGATGACGTTTTATTTACCTACCAATATGCCACCAATCCGGATGTCCAGGCCACCTCAGCATTGGCTTATTCTGATGTTGAAAATGTCGAAAAGCTAGATGATTACACGGTCAAGATCAATTTCAATAAGCCGACAGCGGCCTGGTATTCAGCTTTTGTCGGTCCTTTTGGCATGATTATTCCGCAACATTTATTCCAAGATTACAATGGCGAAAATGCGGCCGATGCGCCTAACAACCTCATGGCAGTCGGAACAGGTCCGTATTATGTTTCCGAATGGCGAAATGAAGACGTCCTGCTCATTGGCGGGAATGCAGTCAGTACGAACAAGATCATTTATGATATCAATCCGCATTATCGAGAATCGGACAAGCCATATTTCAGCCAGGTAGAAGTTCGTGGTGGCGGCGATCTCGACCTTGCCGTTCAGGCCGGAAAGGAGGGGACCGTCGATTTCATTTTCAATCTGGCGGTTACTCCGGATAAAATCGAGGATATGGAATCGACCGGACATACTATTGTGGCCACTTATGTCACCCCCTTTACGGAAAGGATTATGATCAACTTTTCAGATCCAGATAAGGAAACCGATGAAGGGGAGCGGTCAAGCACACAATTTCCACATCCATTCCTGACCGACAAAGTCGTCCGCGAAGCAATCGCGATCGCTATCGATCGCGAATTGATCGCCGAATGGTATGGAAATGGCGGTGTAATTGTGAACAATATTCTCGCCCAACCCCCCTATTTCGCCTCTTCAGAAACAAGTATTGAGTATAACCCTGAGCGGGCAGCCTCTCTTTTAGAGGAGGCAGGCTGGGTGGATGAGGATGGGGATGGTATCCGTGAAAAAGATGGCGTGGAAATGCGCTTAGTCTTCCAAACCTCGATCCAGGCGCTTCGCCAACAAACTCAAGAACAGGTCAAGAAAGATCTAGAAGCCATTGGTATTGCTGTGGAATTGAAACAAATCGATTCAAGCATTTTCTTTGGACCGCCGACGGACACGGTTGATACGCGGCGGCAGTTCTATGCTGATTTAGAGGAATTCGCCTTCAGCAATAAGAGTCCTGACCCAACCGCCTATATGGCGGGCTGGACCTGCGATAATATTGCCCAGAAGGAAAATGATTGGTCGCTGCCAAACTGGTCGCGCTACTGCAACCCTGAATTTGACACGTTATTCAATCAAGCATCGACCGAGCTAGATCCTGATAAAAGGGCTGAGTTGTTTGTAAAGATGAATGAAGTGCTCATCAATGATTTTGCCGTAATACCGCTGGTAAATATCCAATTCCAAGCCGGGATGAATGCCGATCTAAAAGGATATAATCTGACACCCTGGGACGTCGATCTTTGGGATATTGCCAATTGGTATAAATAGATTCCACCCTCTCTGGTTGTATTGTGACAAGTGGATAATAAAATAAGCGATACGCTGAGTAATAGAAAACTAGAGTATGGAAAAGAATCCTGCATCCACTGATCAGAGCGCAATCCAAGAACCGAACGAGAACACCTTGATTGCGAATATCCCGCCTTTAAGGTGGTTGGTGGCGATGCGGCGCAAGCTAAAGATTGGCCCAAAACTGGTCATTGGGTTTGGCATTCTCATTGCTCTGATGCTGGTGGGCTATGGTTGGGGCATTTACTCCAGCAGCCTGGCGACCCAGGAAATAAACCGTACCACCAACCTGCGGGCTCCAACCGCCCTGGCTTCAGCGCGAGCGCAAGCGCATATGTTGGAATTGGTGGCCGATTTGCAAGGTTATCTTGCGTTAGGCGATGCGCAGTATAAAGATAGCTACGCCGCCAAGCAGATAGAGTTTGAATCTGATTTGGCTGAATTAGAGACTATTATTAGCCAAGCAGAGGTGCAAGATTCCGCTGACTATATCGAATTGGCCGAAAATTTAGCAAACCTGCGTTCTAATTATGATCAATGGTCGGCCCTGGTACCCCAGTTATTTGAACTGCGCGATGACCAACTGCGCCGCGAACCTGCTCTAAGACTTCTGATCGTAGATGCGACGCCCCATATCAATACGGTTATTGTCAATTCCGAGAGTATGATCACATCTCAAGAGGGACGCGATCCAACGACGGAGAACCTTGAAGTAATGGGGGAGATGGCTAATTTCGAATCTTCATTTTATGCCATGGTTGCTGGATTGCGCGGATATGTGACCACGGGACGCGATAGCTTTAAATTTGAATACTCCGCCAATTTTGATGCAAACGAACAAGCCTGGGAAAACCTTTCTCAAAAACGGGATTTGCTCTCATCAAGCCAATTGGCGAACTATGAAACGATCGAAGTGGCCCGGGAATCTTTTCTAGCTTTTCCAGAGCAAATGTTCACGGCCGTGGAAGGCGAGCGTGCCCGTGAGGATTTGTATTTGTTTCGTACCGAGGCAGTTCCCTTAGCGGAAGCCATGATGCTGATTTTGCAAGAAGAAACAATGCTGCAGCAAAATCTCCTGCAATCTGAACTCAATACCGGCAGGGAGCAGTTGAGCACTGCCCAGATTGTCTCCATTGCCGGTGCAGTGACTGTTCTTTTAGCGGGTATATTGCTGGCCTGGTTAATTGGCCGCGACATCGCACGCCCGATTGTGCGCTTGACTGACACGGCTCAACAAATTCATGCAGGAGATCTCGCTGCGCAGGCGGAAGTCACGACGGAAGATGAAATTGGCATTCTTGGCAATACTTTTAATGAGATGACTTCCAAATTGCGCCAAACGCTGGAGTCACTACTGGATTATTTGGAACAGGTAAATGTGGTCATGGGAGCTGCTGCCGCCGTCGAAGAGGATAGATTCGAACCCTCTTCTTTGGATGAACTTGCCGAACGGGACGATGCTTTGGGACAGTTGGCCCGGGTATTCCAAAAAATGGCCCGTGAAGTCCGCATACGTGAAGAGAAGTTGAAGCAACAGGTCATAGAGTTGAAGATTGTTTTGGATGAATCCCGTCAGAGCAAAAAGGTGTCCGAAATCACAGAGTCTGATTACTTCAAAAGTCTGAAAAGCGAAGCAGATGATCTTAGGGGAATTATCTCTGGATCTACTGATTCTGATTATTAAAAATGGCTTTCGTCGACCATCGCTGGTGCTGCCCCTTCTCCAGAGGACGATGCTCAAGTTATCAACGTCGTTAAAATCGGTCATCGCAAAGATGTGGACCGGGGATGATTGGTAAAATCAACATTGAAATGATCTAAAGCCAATGATATTCTGCGTTTCGAAGATCATTTTACAAAAGCCACAGTTTTAATATCATAAAGTTCGAAATGGATCTCCTTAGGGGCATTTACAAAGAGCGCCGTTAAGCCGGCGCATTTTGTTTTCCACAAAAAGCCATATTGACACGATCAATATCTTACACTACAATCCAAATATACCACATATATTGTATATATTTTAA
>JBJYWI010000133.1:0-12809 GCA_046259385.1 Anaerolineales bacterium | reverse complement strand
CAATCCGGGAAGGCGGACTTACGGTCGCTTCCGGCGTTATCACCGAAATTCTGGAGTGATCTGATAAAAACCAAGCAATAAGCTGATTCAGGGTAGAACGTTATGGCTAAAAAAGATGTCCGTCCGGTAATCACTCTGGAATGTACCGTGTGCAGGAACCGGAACTACACAACCGAAAAGAACCGCCGCAATGATCCGGGACGGATTGAGCTGAAGAAATTTTGCTCAACCTGCCGGAAACATACGTTGCACCGTGAGACAAAGTAATATCTTACAGGTCTTGATTATCCCGTAAGATATGGTACGCTATTCTCGTCTGGTTGTCCTGTTGAAACGCTGGCAGAGGATAGATTACAACCAGACCAAAATTACAGGCCAGTAGCTCAATTGGCAGAGCACCGGTCTCCAAAACCGGGGGTTGTGGGTTCGACTCCTGCCTGGCCTGCCTGAGATCTGGGTAACGCCGTCTTCTAGGCGGCGTTTTGCCCGTATCAGTTAATTTAAAGAGCGTTTAAACCAAGGAGTTACTTGTGGCAAAAGCAAAACGTGATGAAAGAAAGGGCACTCGTAAACAACAAAACGCGATACAGCGCTATATTAAGGAAACTATTGGTGAATTGCGCAAAGTCACCTGGCCAACAAGACGCGAAGCGACAAATTTAACCATTATTGTTATTATCGTTACCTTAAGCATGAGCGCCCTGTTGGGGGTTCTGGATTTTATTTATACAAGGATTTTTTCCTTCCTCTTAGGGTGAATCCTTTTGAGGAACGCTTTGCTTTTAAAGAAATCACAACCACTCCAAAGGAAATTTAACAGGTTTTATTTCGGTTATATTACAGGTATTTGAGGAAATAGAAAAATGATGTCAGCATCCGACCAAGACGAATTGTCAAATAATACGGTCGAAGGTCAGGGATCCAAACAGGGAGAATCGCCTGAAGAGCCTGCTGTCGAAACGCGTTCGGATGAAGAAAAATCACTCACTGATTCTCTGGACGTCATTACAGAATCGGAATCCGATAAGCAGGCAGCTGCAGCAGCAGCAGCTTCGATAATCGCAGACTACCAGTCAGCTGAAGCGTCCCGTGAAGAAATTATCTTCGAGGGTGATTTGCCCTCTGAAGTCGAGGTTTCGGCTGGAGATGAAATCCCGCCTGCGGAAGAAACCCTTTCCGGGGAAGATATCCCGCCCACAGAGGAATTTCAGGCTGTTGATGAAATCCCAGCGGAGGATGATGACCGCTCATGGTTTGTTGTCCACTGTTACTCGGGATATGAAAACAAAGTTCGCCATAATCTCGAACAGAGAATCGAAACCATGGGCATGAAAGACATGATCTTCGATGTCGTAGTCCCGACTGAAGAAGAGATAGAAGTGAAAGAGGGTAAAAGACGGACAGTAGAGCGGCGTGTTTTTCCCGGTTACATTCTGGTTAATATGATCATGTCTGAAGAATCCTGGTATGTGGTTCGCAACACCCCGGGTGTTACTGGATTCGTCGGCATGGGCGCTACGCCCACTCCGCTGCGCACGGAGGAAGTGGCTCAAATTATCAAACGAATGGAAGCAGATGCCCCCAGAATCAAAGTAACTTTTAAACCCGGGGAAAGGGTTCGCATTGTTGATGGTCCATTCAATGATTTTCGCGGAACGGTGAACGAAATCGACATGGAGCGAGCCAAGGTGAGGGTAATGGTCAACTTCTTTGGCAGAGAGACTCCGATCGAACTTGATTTTTTGCAGGTGGAAAAAGCTTAAGCGTAATTCAAAAACCACCGTTGAAACATAAAAGAGTCAGGCATAAATAACCCAAACGTGGGAGGGTGCCCACAGTGCCCGCTTGCACCACAAAGGAGAAAAAAGTGGCAAAGAAACTAAAAGCAGTTGTAAAATTACAAATTCCAGCAGGAAAAGCCAATCCTGCCCCTCCCATTGGTCCTGCCCTTGCAGGTCATGGGATCAATTTGATGGCATTCTGCAAAGAATACAACGCACGTACATCCAGCCGGATAGGTGAGATTGTTCCCGCTGAAATCAGCGTTTATCACGACGGTTCTTTCTCATTTATATTGAAAACCCCGCCGGCGTCGGTTCTTCTTAAAAAAGCCGCAGGTGTCGAAAAAGGTTCTTCAAATCCCCCAAGGGAAATTGTGGGAGAAGTCACTCGCGACCAACTGCGCGAAATCGCTGAGATAAAGATGAAAGACCTCAACGCGAATGATATTGAAGCTGCCATGCGGCAGATTGAAGGGACTGCCCGTAATATGGGATTAAAAGTAATAGATTAATTTTCCCCGGCTATAAACAGCTGGAAATAGATTTTTCTCGTGGGAGGACCGGATAGGTCCGCTCGCACCACAAAGGAGCTAAAATGTCAAAACACGGAAAAAAGTTTAGGTCGGCGGCTGAAAAAGTCGATCCGGAACACAAGTACAGCCCGAAAGAGGCTGTAACACTCGCAAAAGAAACTGCTTTCGCCAACTTCGATGAAACTGTTGAAGTTCATATCAAATTGGGCGTGGATCCCCGCCATGCCGATCAGCAGGTTCGCGATGTTGTATTGCTGCCCCATGGAACCGGAAAAACGGTCAGGGTTCTCGTTTTTGCCCAGGGCGATGGCGCAACATTAGCCCGCGACGCAGGCGCCGACTACGTTGCTGATGACGACGAAATGATTAAAAAGATCCAGGACGGCTGGACGGACTTTGATGTTGCAGTTGCAACCCCTGATATGATGGGTCAGGTCGGACGACTTGGAAAAATCCTGGGCCCGCGCGGCCTGATGCCAAACCCAAAAGCCGGGACAGTTGTCCCTGAAGATGATCTGCCCCGGGTGATTCAGGAATCAAAAGCAGGCCGGATTGAATTTAGGCTCGACAAAACAGCAAACCTGCATGTTCCAATTGGGAAAACCTCGTTCAACGAAAATCAACTGCTCGACAATCTGGGAGCCTTCATGGATGCCGTCCGGAAAGCAAAACCTGCTGCGTCAAAAGGCACTTATATCCGCAAAGTAACACTGACAACCACAATGGGACCGGGGATTAAAATTGATCCCGGCCAAACGCTTGCTATTGAGGAAAGCAGCTAACTGTAATATAATACCTAATCAATTTTGCTTCGCCAGAGACAGCAGGCGCTGTGCTAGAAATTGCCAGCTTAATACCCTGCCCAGGTGGAGGCCGCTCCAATAAAATTATTCCCGGTTATCACGGGAGGAGAGTCTTTGCCAGCAAACTCTGCGTGCAAAGACTTTTTTTATTGAAAGGAGGTCAATAAGTGGCAATAACCAAACAGAAAAAAGAAGAGCTTGTTGATCAATACGCCGACTGGATGGACCGTAGCAAAGCTTTTATTCTGACCGAATATGCCGGTCTTACCATGAAGGATTTTGATGAACTGCGCCAGAAATCACGCGAATCAGGCGGCGAATTCCATATCGTCAAGAACACCTTGGGAAAGCTCGCGTTTGAGAAAATCGGCTTACCTCTGACTGAAATTGACTTTGTGGGTAGCACAGCAATCGCATTTGCGTTTGAAGACCCAGCGGCGATGGCAAAGGTTGTTTCAGATTTTGAGAAAAATACTGAGTTTCTCAACATTAAGTCCGGTTATCTTGAAAAAGAACCAATCGACAACCAGACAATCAGAGCTCTGGCAGACCTGCCGCCAATGCCGGTAGTCCATGCGCAACTGCTTGGTGTCCTGATGTCCCCGGCGAATAAGCTTGCGAGACTATTTTCGGAACCCGCCCGCCAGATTTCAGCGGTTATATGTGCGTATTCAAAAAAGGAAGAAGCGCAAGAATTAGCATCATAAATAAATGACAGTCAAAAAACAAGAAAATACTTTTAGGAGAAAAAAATGGCTGATTTAGATAAATTAGTAGAAGAACTCGGAAAGCTATCGATTATCGAAGCTTCTGAACTGGTAAAGAAACTGGAAGAGGAGTGGGGTGTATCCGCTGCCGCTCCCGTAGCGGTAGCCGCCGCTGCTGTTCCAGGAGCCGCTGCGGCTGCGGAACCCGAAGAAGAAAAGACTGAATTCGATGTGGTTATAAAAGACCCCGGTCCGAAGAAAATTGAGGTTATCAAAGCTATTCGTCAGTTGACCAGCCTTGGCCTCAAGGAAGCCAAAGAGGTTGCGGAAACCGACGGTGGCAAGATTCTGGAAGGCGTTAGCAAAGACGCTGCAAACGATGCAAAAACGAAGCTGGAAACGGCTGGCGCGACCATCGAGCTTGCATAAAGGCATACACCTCAATAAATAACTCGGGCGAGTTGATTAAAAATATACTCAGGAATTATTTAAATTCAGGTTGTATAATATACAAAGTAATCTCATCTCGAGTGTATATATCTGGCAAACCAAAAGGGGCTGTCCAAGTTTATAAACGCTGAACAGCCACCTTTTGGTGTTACCAAGCCTGTGGTATATTTAAAAAAAAGCCGGAGGGTTTATGACCGCAAAAATACTAGTAATTGAAGACGATGAAGCGATCCTTAAGTTTTTACGCCGGGGGCTTGCTTATGAAGGATACCAGGTTGATACTGCCCTTGATGGACAGTCCGGACTAGCGCTTTCGCTTGATAACCAGTACGATTTAGTCGTTCTGGATTTGATGCTTCCTGGAATCGACGGACTCGAAGTTTGCCGCCGGTTGCGCGCAGGCGGACCTGTGCCCATATTAATCCTCACTGCCAAGGACGCAGTTACCGACCGCATCCAGGGTTTGGACATGGGCGCCGATGACTATATGACTAAACCGTTTAACCTGGACGAGCTTCTGGCACGCATCCGGGCTTTGCTTCGCAGGGCGCAGCCAAGCCGGCCTCAGGTTCTCAGGTTTGCCGATCTCTCCCTGGATACCGGCACAAGACAGGCATCCCGTGGAGATCGAATTATCTCCCTGACCGCCAAAGAGTATGAGCTCCTTGAACTGTTTTTGCGCCACCCGCGCCAGGTACTCACACGCGATATGATATTTGACCGCGTTTGGGGTTATGATTTCGGCGGCGAAAGCAATATCATTGAAGTGTATATTCGCTATTTGCGACAAAAACTGGAAGCAGATGAAGAGCCGCGCCTGATACATACAGTCCGTGGGATGGGTTATGTCCTGCGCGAGGAGACGTAACCTGCGCGAATGTCACTGCGCGCCCGCCTAGCGTTCCTTTCAACATCTATCGTTGGGGGAATCTTATTTATATTCGGGATGGCGGTTTACATCTCGGTGAGTATCACACTCACCCGGCAGGTAGACCAGACTCTGGCACGGGCGGCATCCCAGATTATCGGAAACGCACGCGCTGGAAGGCTGGGTGTCACCATGCCTGAACTTGACCTGTTTGCGGATGTCTACATCCAGGTCTGGGGAAAAGATGGCCAGCTCGAATCTGCATCCCAGAACATTCAGGGATACAACCAGCCGCTAGATCCGGCTGGTTTTTACGATACCGAGCCCGTCTTTAAAGACGTCGGCGTGGGCAATGCCCGTCTGCGTGTCCTGACGGTTCCTTTGATCATTCGCAGCAATGAGCGTATCGTCGGAACCTTGCAGGTCGCTACCAGCCTTTCAATGATTGATACCATCCAGAATGTCCTGCTGTATGTATTGTTTATTGGAGCTGCTGTTTCAATGACAATCGCCGGGGTCGCAAGCTGGTTCAGCACCAAACAAGCCCTATCGCCACTGGAAGATGTGACTCGGACAGCGCTGCAGATAACTCGCGCAGATGACCTTTCACGCCGAATCCCTTATAAAGGCCCACCCGACGATGAGGTCGGCCAATTGATCCATTCATTCAATAAAACACTCAGCCGCCTTGAAAATCTATTTGATACCCAGAGGCGCTTTGTCGCTGATGTCGGCCATGAACTGAGAACGCCCCTGACAGTTATTAAAGGAAACGTTGATTTACTGCGCCGGATGCAGTGCGTGGACGAGGAATCCCTTAACGGCATCGACAATGAAGTCGGACGCCTGACCCGGCTTGTTGGTGATTTACTACTCCTGGCTCAAGCGGAATCCGGGAAACTTCCGCTGGTAAGAACCGATGTCGAACTGGATACGCTCGTCCTGGACGTACTTAACCAGATGAATGTACTGGCAAAAGACCAGGTAAACCTGCGCTTGGAGGATATTGACCAGGTTCTGGTCTGTGGCGACCGGGATCGCCTGAAGCAGGTGCTTGTGAATCTGGTAGGTAATGCGATCAAGTACACCCCCCTGGGTGGGGAAGTCGTTATCGGGCTGCGCAAAGAGCTGAACAATGCCCAGGTAACTGTGAGCGACAATGGTCCGGGCATACCCGATGAGGATCTTCCCCATATTTTTGAGCGTTTTTACCGCGGCGAAAAGTCACGCACCCGTTCCAAGGACGGCAAAGGCTTTGGGCTCGGGCTTTCAATCGCTTACTGGATTATTCGCAGTCACGGGGGAAGCATAGAGGTTGCGAATAATGAACCGAGCGGCACGACGTTTACCGTCTGGCTGCCGCTCGCTGAAGGTAACTGCCACCAAGAAGATTAGTTATTATTCTCTAATTGCCCCCTGAATATCCCTTCCGACTGGGTGGTATGTGGGCGCGGGGGCGACGATTGGATTCCCTGGACGGCCGCTTGGTTTTGGCGCTGGCTGGAATGTTTTCACCGGTGTGGCGCGCACTGTCGTCGGAACGCGATGGTAATCATTCCGGCGCCTGCTGCTCGAGGACTTTGAACCATTGCGCGTGTTTGAGCGCGGCGTTGGGCGCCGCTCTAAATCTCCCTGGCTGAACAAACGCCCTCCGGCAACCGAAAATGATCCGATAATAAGCACCCGGATGAGCCATACTAGGATTGCAACAAATATTGGGACAAAAACCAGCAGGGTCTCCCGCCCAACTACCGCGCTGCCCAGAGTTTGATTGTCCGCGATCGCCGTTGAAACGCCCCACCAGGTAAGCATCGCGTTCATGGTTGCCGCTAGCAGCCATGCTCCAAACAGATACCAGACCTCATTTTCCTGTTTGTTCCCTTCCTCGGGCGTGAACAGGCGGGCGATCCCAGCGAAGTCAATCGCGCAGAATGCAACTGCCAGGATAGTAGCCCACTTCAGCCCTAGGAACTTCAGGTCTCCCAGCAAATCCGAAAGCGCGAACTCTGTGGTGCTGAAGTTAAAGATCTCAAATGCCGCTAGCGCAGTCAGGATAATAAATCCAAAAGCCAAGCCGCGCCTTATCTTTATCTTCTTTAATGACACCCGGAAACCTGTTTTGCCGATTGCTTGTGTACTCATAGTTTACCTCCTGTTATTTTGTGTAATTTTTTTTGTCAAGTGGTTGACAGAATGCCTTTTCGCAACTATAATAGAACATATGTTCTTTTTTGTCAATAACCCCTTTTTTATTTTCTTTTAATCTTTTATCTCGACAGGAGGAACATATTGAAAGGTGGGGCACTTCTAATTATTTTCGGCACGCTCGCTGGGAGCCTGCTCCTGGCTCTGTTTTTATGGAAAATCTCTGGAAACCTGTCTCATGATGGCGGGCAAAATTCACCCATCCCGGGACAGGTTCAAACGTACGGAGAAAAATCTGAGCCAGCGAATCAAGAGGAAGGTGATAAAGATGAGAACAATCCCAGTGATGCCGCAACCGCGGATTGCGCCATCAGCCAGAGCTACCCTAAAGAGGTATACCGCTGGTGCAAATTGATCACTCATTACGCTAGTCAGCGCAAGCTCTCCCCCGACCTGGTCGCGGCAGTTATCCTGCAGGAAAGCGGGGGTAATCCGGACGCTTACTCCAGCAGCGGGGCAGTCGGTTTAATGCAGGTAATGCCGAGCGATGGGCTGGCCTCTTCTTTCTTATGCGCTAACGGACCATGTTTTATGGATCGTCCCTCCAGGTCAAAACTGGTCAATCCGGAATTTAACCTTAAGTATGGTACAGGAATGCTGGCGCGCCTGCATAAGAATCACGGGGACCTGAGAGAAGCGCTCAGGTACTACGGTCCAAAGGATGTTGGGTATGCTTACGCTGATAAAGTCCTGGCAATTTATGATACCCACCGCCAGTGAGAGCGACTCGGGGTACCCGTCTCCTAATCATAAAATTCGACCTGGTGGCCGATAAAGTTCCCATCCTTGTAGATAAATTTCCCCGAAAAAAAACCGCTCTGGTTCAGCCATGGAAGAAAATAACGATCCCCCTCCCATAATTCAAGCTCTGTTAATTTCTCATCCTCGATCCACTTTATTTCGCCTTCCGGTGAAGAGATTATTTCGCCTTCAAACTGGTCCACAACGAACACAAATGCATACCAATCCTCATCATTAGCGAACGCCGGAAACGTAAGCAGTCCCTTTAATGACAGGTTGGTCGCAGTCAGACCAGATTCTTCCAGAATCTCCCGTCGGGCGCACTCCTCGGGGGTTTCGCCGGTTTCAAATTTGCCTCCCAGCCCGTTCCATTTTCCTTTATGGATATCGTACTCCTTTTTTATGCGGTGTATCATCAACGTTTTCCCTTGATGACGCACATAGCACAGCGTCGCCAGTTTCATCCTCGCCTCAATTCTTATTCATCGAGTTGTCTAACTCTTTTGGGTGTGTTTTCTCGTGGGGCAATTTAACCACATCTTTCTTCCAGGTGGAGGTGCATAAATTAAAACTGCAGCGCTCGTGAGCGCCGCAGTCTTCAATAAAAATAATTAACTGGCAGGAGGCGGGAGGTTATTCCTCGGCTCTCTCTCCAAGCTGGCGGTCAAGCAGCATGATGACTGTATCTTTTTCGCCAAACATTTTAAGAGTCTCAACAATCTCACCTGCGCTTTTTTCCTCTTCCACCTGCTCGTCAATGAACCACTGCAGCATTATCTGGGAGGGGTAATCTTTCTCCTGCACGGCAGTCTCGAATATGTTATTGATCATCCCGGTCACCTTCTGCTCGTGACCCAGCGCGGTCTCAAAAATTTCAAGGGGGGATCCCCATTCAATCGGGGGTTGGTCGATAGCTTTGAGTTCAACCCGCCCACCGCGCTCGTTGATAAAATCGAAAAACTTCATGGCATGCTCAACTTCCTCGTTGCTCTGCATGCGCATCCAGTGTGCAAAACCAGGCAGGTTTACAGCCTCAAAATGGGCAGCCATCGAGAGATAGATATAAGCTGAATACAGCTCGTTTTTTATCTGCTCATTCATGGCGTCCATAACTTTTTCGTTGAACATTTTTTTACTCCTTTGTCAATACTGGAACAATTTGAAATATTAAACTCCAGGATTTAATATTACCCCCATAAGGGTAAATCAATATATAATCCATATTAGAATCCAAGTTCCTTGAGAGTCTCCTCGGGATTTTTGCGGTTAGATTTCACACCTGACTTGCCGGTTAGCTGTTCCCAGAAGGCTCTGTCATACCGTCGTGATCGCACCGGCAGCGGCATCGGCACACCCCAACCCAGTAAAAGCACTTCCTCCTTCTCCTGCAGGTGCGCCAGCATACCCCGCAGGGTTTCACGTCCAGCCAGCCCGGAAAGGACCGCTCGGATGTCATCATCGTCTCCCAGCCAGCCTGAAACCCGCGTTCCCAGCTGAGACATCACTTCATCATAAATCTGGGATGGGCGCTGGTCGACAATCACCAGAGTCACATAATACTTGCGCATTTCTCGAGCGATTGTGTTAAATGTGGTCTGCCCGGCCATCTCACGGTTTAACAGTTTGTGCGCCTCTTCAAGCACAATCACCAGTGGTCTCGGTTCCGCACCCCCTTTTGCGTGAAACTCATTTGTGTGTTTTTCCCATGCCAGCCTTATGCGGCGGGTCAGCAAATTGCTCGCCAGCAGGTAGTCAAGGTCAGAATCGAACCTTCCAAAAGAAAGGATCACGTGCTGCCCTGCTTCCAGGGCCGCGATGGTGTTGGATATCGTATCGGACGCTGGCTCTTCCACCACGTACAGCCGCCTGAATACCCGCTGCAGTTTGGAATGCAGCCCTTCTGCAGCCATCACATTCACCCCCACAGAATTAGCCCAGGCAGCTATACTCTCAGAATGCGGCACCATTTTTCCGTTTTCATCCTCAACCGTCCTCCGATTCATTTTTCGAAATTTTGTGAACCAGTTGCTGCTACCAAACGAACCAACCAGACCTTCAAGAGTATTGGGTGTTGTTTCGCGCAGATTCAATTCACGCGTCAACAGCTCAATATCCTCCGGCAAAATTTCGCTTTCGGCGATCTCCAGGTTAAAATCCGGCGTCCTGCCTTTGATCTGGGTCCCACCTCCCAGCCCGACCACCCTCACTTTTGCCGGAAACTTATCCTTTAACCCACTCACATCTTGCCCGGAATCCGGTTCAATATAGTCATAGGCATATTCGTTGTGCATATCGAAGACCAGGATCGAGGCTTTGGCTCGCTTGATCAACCCTGCCAGGAGCAGCCTGGTCAGGAATGATTTGCCTGTTCCGGTGGCCCCAAAAATGCCCGATGACCGCTGGATAAAACGATCCAGGTTCAGGCTTACTGGGTGGTCCTGCTCACGCGTAAATCCGATCGTGAAATTGGATTCTTTCCCGGGTTTTCCAAAAATCTCGGCGATATCCCCCTCATCCGCCATCCTCACCGGCGCATGGTGAGGTGGCACGCTCTTCACCGGCAGGGGTCTTGGGTGCTCGCGCAGTCCCGAGTCGATCTCCTCTGCCCAGCGTACGTATTCCTTGCTCCCCGGCTCCGGCCCTATTTCTAGCATCAACGCCGGCATAACCACCAGATTGGTATACAGCGTCTTTCCATGCAGCAGGTTGGAGAGATTTCCAGGTAAACGTTCTTCGCTCTGCTCATCTGCAAAACGCGGGTCGGTTGCGCCTAACTGCAGGTCCGTCACCAGTCCGTAATAATTCCACTCCCCACTCTCAATCACTACAAACGCCCCTTCCTGAATGCTCTGCGGGGAAACAGTCAGGCGCACCTTCAGGTTTTCCCGTAATCCACCGCCGACAACATACCCTATCAGATCCCTCTCCGTTATGTGTGTATTCTCCATAAATCAACCTTATTATTCGCTTTTATTGGTTTTCCAAATCTGACAATTAAAACTGCAGCGTGTCTCCCAGCGCGCTTAGCACTCCCATCAGAGTATGGTAATCATCCCGCAGGATGGTAATCAACTCCGCAGCGGCCTCGTTTGACCAGCTTGAATCTCCCCCTGACCGATGGGCTTCAGCCGCAAACCTGAAATGAGCCGCAATCAACTCTCCCGGTGGAATTTCCGCAGCATTCAAAATATGCCGGAAATACCCAAAGCGACCTGTTGCAGTGAACTGCCGCAGTTCCTCACCCCCGCACAGTCGGATGACATCTAGGCTTAAGGGAGGCCGCGGCGGCAGCAGGTGGTAGATCTGGTCATCCTGTTTGTAGCCGATGCAGACCACGCTCATTTCGAGAGGTACATTGCGGTTTATCCTGTTATCTGCTATCACGCTACTTTCGGTGACATCTGCTGTAACGAGCTGGCGCACAAGCCCATCATCCTCAATTCGGATATCCTGTATCAGACCGTAGATTTGGTACCCATTCCCCTGAGGGGCGGCGACCATCGCCCCAAAAGAGGGCTGTTGTGATAATGCGACCTTACAACCAGCAACAAAACCATTTATCCCCGCTCTCAACAGCCGGCCTATTTCAATAGAAGATAAATTGTTGTTCTCCATAAAATCTCCGCAAATTCTCTTTACAACCTTTTCAATAAACTCTTTGAAGAGGGTGTGCCGACCTCAATGCCCCGCCGGCGCAGTTCGCCCAGCAGCATCTGGGTGATCTGTTCCTTTTCCCCCATGCTGACAAGCGCGGTTTCATGCGCCCTGTGCAGCAGGTAAGGATATGGCCGGTCGCCCAGTATACGGCATTGTTCAACCAGGACCGCCTGCAGATTATCCAGCCTGCCATCATTTCTTGCTACCCAGGACGGGATCTCAACCCGTACCAGCTGAGAATTCGCCTGGGTGCCCACATTCAGATAGAAAAAATGGAGCGCCAGATCACCCGGATAGTCCTGCGCTGAGCGTGACTGCAGGCGAAACACCCCGGTCCTCTCTCCGCTTCTTAAAACACCGCTGAAAAGGACTCGGTCCTTTACACCGCGCAGGGGATGCTCCTTTCGGATATTTGGCAGCCTGGCTTCCGCAATTATGTCTGTCTCCAGAAACCGTGTAACCAGGTTGGCAGCAGGGCTGTCCACATATCCGCACACAGTCACACCCAGCCTCCCCAGGCTGGAAAGAACCTGTTTGTACTCCTCCAGGCTCTGTTTGAAGTCCGCCCATCCTTCACCCTGTCTTGCTCCCCACAATTCGATCGGACCGTCCGTAAGGGCAGTCACCGGGGCCCGGTTTTCAGACGCCAGCTCAGCAAGCCAGCGGCGTTCATTAATATCCCGCAGCAGTGAGAATTGCAAGTCGCTGATTATCCCTGTTTCAGTGTAAAGTTGGTTTTCATACAATAGCTGGCTGTTAATCTTTATCCGGGGAGGTCCGGGGTCGTCATAACGCATAATCACAGCGCCTAAATTGATCAGCCCGAAATTGATCTCAGCATGTAGGTCCGGGATGATCTGCGAACCATCCACCGCGATCAATGTCCCATCCAGGACACCCTGTTTCCCGGAATAGCAGGAAGTCAGACTGTCTTCCAGCGGCAATCCGAAGCGTAAATTACTGTCAAATTCCTCGACCGCTCGCTGTGCCTTCAGACGCATAAATGCAATTTCTTCTGGCCCGGCTTCGAGTAGGGTTACCGCTCTGTTATACAGTTCTTCAAG
>JBJYWI010000132.1:0-36105 GCA_046259385.1 Anaerolineales bacterium | reverse complement strand
CAGTCGGATCGCAGAATAGACTATTGCATTGATGGTTGATTCTACATCTCTGACAGATTTGTCGACTGTAGAAATAGCAATTGCACGGCCTAAACGCTCGAGAGCCTGGCGTATTTCTGGAGCGAAAATGACCAGACTTATGATCAGAATTGCAGGAAGTATTGTTTCAATCAACCACGAAAACGCTGGTAAATCACTTGAAAATGTAGACAGCCCAATCAGGGCGACAAGCAGCAGTAGGGCGCCGCGCAGTAACACCATTGCCTGGGTTCCTCTCAGTAAGAGCAGCACTATGAAAAAGAAGGAGGCTACAAGCAGGACGTCGATATAGCTCTCTGGCCAGGTAAAACGCTGGAATAAAAATGCCAGATTGTCGAGATAATTCTCAATATTTTCTAGTATGTTATTAAACTCCTGTTTTTTTCCTAAAGAGGGGTACTCATCATGTCCAGCTTCTTCGACAGGATAAAAATATTATTGTTACAATCAGCGATCGAAAAGCTTTCTCCATTGCCAAGAACTTCATCTCCAGGGTAAAACTTTTCATACCCGAGCAGTTGCAACCTGCGGGTATTCTCGATAAATTTTATTGGAATAAAAATTAAAATCCTTTCCGGTCTGTACTGCAGCCAGAATCGGTCAAGTTCCTTTATTATATTGTAAAGTACTCCGGATGTAGGTTTTGCAGCATTTAGATAAAAATCGGTTGCACAGATTGTGAAATTATCGATGTACCAAGCGATTAGAGCCTTTTCAGAGTTGTGTTCTGAGACGACAAGGTATTGATTTTTAGATAGAGTATCACTAAAATCAGAGGCAGATCTTCCTTCTATTCCGTTGTTGAAGCGGGACATCAACTTTTTGATCCTGTCCATATCATCGGGATTGCAGCGATAAATTTCGATGCCATTGAAATCAGCTGGATTGGTTGGAGACAATTGTATCCTGCTCTCCAGTAAAATTTCACTCCAGGCTTGCCGGACCTGCTTCCATGTTTGCAGGTATGTGCCGTCATTTTTAATTACTCGATCAGCCATTTTGTTTTTCTGTGATTGAGGGGATTGGGCATGTATTCTTGCCAGCGCGGATGATCTGTCTAGGCCGCGCTGGCTTATCAGCCTTTCGATTTGTTGTTCTTCAGAAGAGTCGGATACCCAGATGGTATTGCATTCTGAAGACAGCCCTGATTCAAACAATTTTATCGCCTCAATTACAATATGTGAAAAAGGTGTAGCCTCAATTAATTCATGAATTTTTTCCCTTACAAGAGGGTGGATGACTTTTTCCAATTTCTTTAAGGACTGTGGTTCACTGAATACAATACCACCAAGCTTTGCGCGATCAATTTCGCCTCTGGAAGTTAAAATTCGATCTCCGAATTCCTCTACAACGGACTTATAACCGGAAGAGCCTTGTTTTATCGCATAATGTGCAAGTGAGTCCGCATCAATACCAAAAGCGCCGGTCTGTTCAAGCATTTTTCTGATCAAACTTTTTCCGGTCGCGATATTGCCGGTTAAACCGATAATATATTTCCCCGGTTTGGGAGCCATGGAAAATCTCGCTTTTATGTGAATTACTTGTCGTTTATTAAATTGTATTCGCCGGGGGATGGAATGTCAAAGGAATGGGTAAATTAGCCGGCTGTCAAAAAGTCGCGCGATTGAACTTATAGATTCCCGTTTCCAACCGGATTGTATTTGAAATCGGTGCGATTATTTGAATTAAAGAAAACGGTCCGAAAAATGGCAGGCAGCCCAATGACCGGGTCTCTTCTCCAGGTATTCCGGATCTTCTTTAAAACAAATTTCTTCAGCGATTGGGCAGCGAGTATTAAAATTGCAACCAATGGGCGGGTGAGATGGACTGGGTATATCGCCTTCAAGGATAATTCTCTTGCGTGTTTTGACAATGTCAGGGTCAGGGACAGGAACAGCCGACATTAATGCCTGCGTGTAGGGGTGGAGGGGATTTAAATAGAGATCGTCCCTGTTAGATAGTTCGACGATTTTACCAAGATACATGACTGCCATTCTGTTGCTTATATGTCGGACCATGCTGAGGTCGTGGGCGATAAAAAGGTATGTCAGCCCGAGCTTTTCCTGAAGATCTTCAAGCAAGTTGACAACCTGAGCTTGTATGGACACATCAAGGGAGGAGATTGGCTCATCGCATATGATCAAATCCGGATTGAGCGCCAGCGCACGTGCGATCCCGATCCGCTGTCTCTGCCCGCCGGAAAATTCATGCGGGTAGCGGTTAACAAAATCCGGATTGAGACCAACCATTTTTAATAATTCTTGAATCCGATCCCTTTTCTCTTTACCGCTGGCGTAATTATGTACCTCAAGTGGTGATGAAATTATCGAACCAACAGTCATGCGTGGATTCAATGAGGCGTATGGATCTTGAAAGATCATTTGCATCCGGCTCCTCATTTTACGCATTTCGGATTCGTTTAAGGTAGTTAAATCGATGCCCTCAAAAATTATCTGTCCGGCGGTGGGTTCATAAAGGTATAAAATTGTCCTCCCAACAGTTGTTTTTCCACAGCCTGTCTCCCCAACCAGTCCAAGTGTTTCTCCTTCATATATGTCGAAGCTCACATCATCTACAGCCTTAATATCCCCGACGTGTCGTTGAATAATTGTCCCCTCAGTGATGGGAAAATATTTCTTCAGGTTTCTGACTTTAACCAATGGTCGTTGTTCGTTCATCATAAGGATTTGTCGCTGAGAATGTCTTTCCATTTCCAGCAGGCAACCCTGTGCTCATAATCGCCTGCAAGTTCCAGCCTGGGCATTTCTTCAAAACATTGATCAACTCTGAAAGTACAGCGGGCATAAAAAGGGCATCCCTTGGGGAGCGCAATTAAATCTGGAGGCAGACCGGGAATCGATATGAGTTTTGTTCCGGGCGCGGCATCCAGGCGCGGCAGAGATCCGAGCAGGCCCATTGTGTATGGATGGCGGGTTTCTTTGTAAATGTCCCTGACATTGCCTCTTTCAATAATATAACCTGCGTACATCACATTTATCTTCTCTACCAGCTCGGCAACTATCCCCAGGTCATGTGTTATCCACATTACTGCCATTCCCAGGTTTTCCTGAAGCCTTCTGACAAGATCGATGATCTGTGCTTGAATAGTTACATCTAAAGCAGTTGTTGGTTCATCTGCAATCAGCAGGCTGGGATTGCAGGACAGCGCCATGGCAATCATTGCTCTCTGACGCATCCCGCCAGAGAACTGGTGGGGGTAATTATCCAGCCTTTCGACCGCGTCAGGTATGCCAACCATATGCAGCAATTCGCCCGATCTTTCCCAGGCTTGTTTCTTATCCATTCCCTGGTGCAGCATAAGCGCTTCTGAGATCTGGTCTCCAACTTTGTATACCGGGTTTAAAGAAGTCATTGGATCCTGGAATACCATTGCGATTTGTGAACCGCGGATCAGGCGCATCTCATTTTCGCTAATATTCAGTAAATCACGACCGTTAAGGTAAATTTCACCATTCTCGATTTTTCCAGGGGGATCCGGGATCAATCTCATAATCGACAGCGCGTGCACGCTTTTACCGCAGCCGCTTTCCCCAACAACTCCCAGGATTTCTCCCTCAGCCATATCATAAGAAATCCCGTTGACTGCTTTTACAACCCCATCCTCAGTATAAAAACGGGTTTTGAGGTTTTTTATCTTGATTAAAGTCGAGTCTGTTTTGAAGGAGTTAGTAGTAGGGTTATTTAATTCGCTATAAGATTGCATCATCTGATTTAATTATTTCTAAATGCGTAATTTTGGATCCAATGCATCCCTCAAACCGTCCCCTAAGAGGTTGAACCCCAGAACACTTAACATAATTGCCAGTCCCGGGAATACAACTGCCCACCAGGCGCCGCTGGCCAAAAACCGGTAGCTGTCACCTAGCATCGCGCCCCATTCCGGCTCGGGGGGAATTGCGCCAAGACCCAGGAACCCAAGAGCGGCAGCCGAAAGAATCGCGCCTGCAAGACCCATGGTGCTTTGCACAATTACAGGGGAGAGGATATTTGGAAATATCCCTCTGAAGAGAATCCGCCCATGACTTTCGCCGATTGATTGGGCAGCCAGGATGTATTCCTTCTGAATAACGGAAAGTACTGCACTGCGTACCAGACGTGCATAAACTGGGATGCCCACAACGCCGATCGCGATCATGCCCTTTTCGAGACCAGGACCCAGGAATGCGACAATTGCGATTGCCAGAAGATAACTGGGGAATGAAAGCAACACATCCATCGCCCTCATTACAGTATCCGAGAAGAATTTACCTCCCAATGGCAGAGCCAATATCCCGCCTATAATTAAACCCAGGGCGCCGCAAACAAGTCCAGTTGCAGGGTTTTTTAACGAACCTAACCCAACGCCTATCAACGTACCCAGTACCCCCCAAAGAACAACCCGCCATACTTTGCCTGCTAGAAAATTATCATAATAAGCTGAAGCAGCACCGAGCAAAGCAAAAAGCAGCACCTGAATTGGTTGCATTGCAATCCAAGCAGATAGCGCTCCGAGGAGCAATCCGATCAGCGCCAGCAGCAGTATTCTTTCGGCAGGCGTTATAAGCATGCTTTCATAAAAACCAGCCAGCAGTCCTAATATTCCCCCAAACAAAAGAGAGATTCCTACTGCCACTAGGCCGACCCTCAGGGAGTTCCAGCCCCCATGCACAACCCGCCGGAATATATCCCGTCCAAGTTTATCAGTGCCAAATAGATGGATCGACTGCACATCCTCATTGGGGAATAAGTTGGGTGGCTTTAATTTTAAACTGTAGTCAAGGTCAGTTTTTGGGTCGTAATCCCAGAAATAGTGCGCCAGGACAGCCGAGAGAACGAATAACAACACAATTGCCAGTCCCAGACGCGCGGTCCGGTTGGATAATAAGCGGTGCCAGGCGTCCCTCCACAATGAGCGGTGTTCTCTTACAGCGAAATCAGTGGTGATCCCTAGATCGTCGGGGGTAATCTCAGCCATTTAATCCTCAATCATAACGGATGCGCGGATCAAGATATGCATAGGAAAGATCGATTAACAGGTTGATAAAAACGAATAAAAGCGCGATAAGCAGTGTGCCGCCCTGTACGATTGGGTAATCTCTGCCGATGATTGCGTCATAAATCCATTTACCGATTCCGGGCCATGAGAATATCGTTTCAGTCAGCACCGCCCCAGCTAGCAGAGTCCCAGCCTGGAGACCGATTATCGTTATTACAGGCAGAAATGCGTTCTTCAGGGCATGCCGGAAGAGGACAATACGCTCCATCACGCCTTTGGCATGCGCGGTACGGATGTAATCCTCCTGCAGTACATCCAGCATGCTGGAGCGAGTCATGCGCGCGATAATTGCCATTGGGATTGTCGCCAGCGCGATTGCAGGGAGTATCAGATGCTGAACGCAGTCAAAAAATGCAGGGATATCCCCGGCGAGCAGCGCGTCAATCAATACAAAATTTGTTTGGTATTCCAACTGAATATTAGGGCTAATTCGACCGCCCGCGGGCAGCCATTTCAGGTAAACCGCGAATACCATAATCAGCATCAATCCCAGCCAGAAGATCGGCATGGATACACCGATTAGTGACCCGATCATACTGGCGCTGTCCAGCGTGGAATTGCGCCGCGCTGCTGATGCAATGCCAACCGGTACCCCTACGAGAATCGCGATCAGCATTGATACAACTGATAGTTCAACCGTAGCTGGAAAGCGTATCGCCAGTGTTTCAGCGACTGGAATACGTCTGTGAATCGAATTTCCCAGGTCCAGTCTGATAATTCGACCCAGATATCGGATGTACTGGCTGTCGAAAAATCCTCTAATATCACCTTTTTCAAGTGATGCACGGTCTAAAAAGGGAGGCCGGTTCAAACCGAATTGTTCCCGAATGCGCTCTACATTCTCCTGGGTAGCATGCTCACCAAGCATAGCAACTGCTGGATCGCCAGGAATTAGTCGTTGAAACATAAAAATTACAAAAGTAACGCCAATTATTGTAGGAATAACTGAAACCAACCTTCGAATTATATATCTGGTCAAATTTCACCTCCAAGCAATAACGGCACGTTTGCTAAAAGATCGAAGAATATTCGAATTTTTTCTCACAAAAATTAATTGTCGACTACAACAATAAAATAACTTTGGATGGTTAGTTGCTAATAAAGAAAAGGGAGCGGAAATAATCCGCCCCCTTTCGATGTTTAAATCACTTTCAAATTGCCTTTAGCACTCCTTACAATCTACTTAGTGACTTCAACAAAATCATAAAGGTCCGCTCCAACAGGTTGTGGAATGTACCCACTAACGTACGAACCAAAGATTAAAGGAGTGTTGTAGTGATCCACCCAAATCCTAGCAATATCATCATGCAGAATCTGCTCGGATTGCTTGTACATTTCTTCTCGAGCAGCGGGATCAACAGTGGTTTGGGCTGTCAACAACAAATCGACTAATTCAGGATTCTGGTACCAGCCTTCTCTAGCGATAGGTTCTGTTCCTGTACAGAAGAAATAGCAGGTAAAGTTGTCTGGATCACCATTATCGCCACCCCAACCCAGCATGTAAAGACCAACCAGACGACCTTCACGGCGCAATCCCAGATATGTTGGCCAATCGCCAGCCAGTTCCATTGTTACATTTATTCCTGCTTTGGCAAGATCAGCAGCCATTGCTTCACCAATTTCTTTCGGGGATGGGTAGTAGAATCGGCTCACTGGCATATAGAAGAACTTGAGAGGTATTGTTTCGCCAGCTGTATATTCAACATTACCGTCTGCGTCAGTGATATCTTCAGCGATGGTTACTTCGCTCAATCCATCCGGGAATCCTGCGTCTGCCAGCAGTTGTTTGGACAACTCAGGATCGTATACCCAATCTTCAATTGCATCATTGTGCCCCATTACAAGAGGAGGCAGGAAGTTAGTTGCGACCTCACCGTATGATCCCAAGAAATTCTCTACTAGACCTTGTTTGTTAATCGCATGGGCAACAGCCTCACGCACCAGTGGGTCCTGGAATTCTTGAATTTTGTAATTAAAAGCCAGGTAACCTGTGTTCAATGCAGGGCGAGTCATAATAACGAGGTTGGGATCGGATTCAGCTGTTGCGAGATCTTCAACAGTAGCAGTCTCCAGCCCATCAATATCGCCAGCTTGGAGTGCAAGGAAGCGGGCAGAGTCATCAGGAATCACGCGCCAGATAATCTGGTCAACCTTTGGACGACCTCCCCAATAATCGTCATTAGCCTCAACGGTGATGTGGTCGCCTTCGATCCACTCAACGAATTTGTATGAACCTGTTCCAACGCAGCCAGCCGAGGGTGTACCGTAGTCCTCGCCGGCAGCTTCAACCGCAGCTGGGCTCGAGATAGCAAACATATCCATCGCCAAGTTGGCAAGGAAAGGTGCCATCGGTACACTCAAGGTAAACTTCACAGTATAGTCATCAACTTTTTCAACAGATGTGATGATGCTTGCGTCATCAAATCCACCCCACATTCCTTCGTAGTATTCAAAAACCTGACTTTCGAAGTGTTGTGGGTGATCAGTGAATCTCCATCTTTCAAAGTTCCAGACCACCGAATCAGCATTGAAATCCGTACCATCATGGAATTTTACACCTTCGCGTAATGTGCAGGTCCATTCAGTTCCTTCTTCATTGGCAGTACAGTCTGTAGCTAATGCAGGCACTGGAGTTGTACTGCCTTTATCGAACGCATATAGATTCTCAAGGCACTGCCCGGTCACGCGGAATGATTCGCCGTCGGTTACGATGGCGGGATCAAGCTGTACCGAGTCGCCGCCGCGCCCGAAGATGAAGGTAACCGGTTCCATTGCCTCCATTGGTTCTTCTTCTGCAGGCTCTTCAGCAGCTGGTTCTTCCTCAACCGGTTCTTCAGCTACTGGCTCTTCTTCAACTGGTTCCTCAGCCACTGGTTCTTCGGCAGCTGGTTCCTCCGCAGGCGCTTCGGTTGGGGCTGCGGGCTGGGCGCATGCGCTGAGAATCATGCTCAGCAGCAGTATGGTAACGCCCAGGATAAAAAATACTTTTCTATTCATTCTTACTCCTCCTTCAAGAAGTTTTTTTGGTTTATTTGCTTAAAGTGGTTGGTTTATTAATTTCTTTCTTTTTCACCTCCTAAAAGTTTTGAAACTCCAGTAAGTTAAACGTCCCCCAATTATATAGCCTGACAGTGAGATGTCAACTAGAAATTTTTTGTCCAGATTAGGAGTCTGTTTTTGGGCTGTTCTCCGTAAATATAATATTGACACCCAGCACTTTCAAAAAACCACATAAAAGAGTATAATCGAAAACAGCAATTCTGGAGGCACAAAATGGCAGAAAAACATTGGGAGCCAATAAAAGTCAGCTTTTGTCACCATGTAGGTGAAGATGTTGCTCTGGAGGCTGAATTGATCTATCCTGCTGAGTTCCTGCCGGATCAAAATCCTCGCGTTGTTGCCCACCGCTGTTCAAAAGCCGTTGAATGCAATATCAATGGGAAACCAAGCTGTTTGTGGGCTGGGACAAATCCAGCCTTCGATCCATTTGCTGAACCCCAGGTTGAAAAGTAACTGGCTTTTACATAAATCCGATCTGATTTAATCGATAACCCCGAACTGTCTGCCAACCTGTCTGAATATATCCAGGCCCTGGTCAAGGTCGTCCTTCGAGTGTGAAGCGGAGATCATCACCCGGATGCGCGCTTTGCCGCGCGGAACAGTGGGGAACCCGATTGCCATTGCGAAAACCCCTCTCTGGAATAATTCAGCGCTGAATTCTTGAGCCAGCGGGGCTTCCCCGAGCATGATTGGTGTGATTGGAGTTGTGGTTAAACCGGTATCGAAGCCGATTTTGGATAATTCCGATTGAAAGTAATAGGTGTTCTCCCAAAGTCTGTCAACCAGTTCTGTTGATTCTTCGAGTAATTCTACTGCCGCCAGGCAGGCTGCCACATCTGGAACTGTCATAGCCGAAGAGAACAGGAAAGGTCTGCCGCGCTGGTGAAGCCATTCCACCACCAGCGGATCGCCTGCGACAACTCCACCAACCACGCCGAAAGCCTTTGAAAGGGTGCCTACTTCTATGTCGACCTTGCCGTGCAGGTTGAAGTGGTCCACAATGCCGCGTCCACCCCCGCCAAGAACCCCTTCTCCGTGAGCGTCGTCAACCATAAGGGCACAGTCAAAATCCTTGCTGACGTCATAAAGTTTATCCAGCGGTGCGACATCGCCGTCCATACTGAAAACACCGTCAGTGATCACCAGTGCCCGCCGGTATTTGTCCCGTTCCTGTTCGAGCTTTAGTTTTAAATCACCCGGATCACAATGGGCGAAGCGCACAATTTGCGCACTTGAAAGCCGGCATCCGTCAATAATGCTGGCGTGGTTCAATTCATCTGAAAAAATAGCATCCCCCTTGCCGACCAGCGCTGGGATAGTCGCAATGTTTGCATTAAAACCGGATTGGAATGATATGGCTGAATCCACCTTCTTAAATGCTGCCATCCGCTCTTCGAACCGCAGATGCAGATCCATCGTTCCGGCTATTGTTCGAACTGCCGCTGGACCGACACCGTATTTCAGGGTCGCTTCTTGTGCAGCCTGGATCAATTTCGGGTGGTTGGCGAGTCCCAGGTAGTTATTTGAACAGAAGTTCAATACCCTTTCCCCATCCACCACCAGCCATGCACCCTGGGGTGAATTTATAGTGCGGATGCGGTTATACAGTCCGGCATCTTTTAACACCTGAAGTTCGTCCTTAAGCCAGTCTAATTTTTTTGGCATCATTTACTCCTGTAATATTCCATATTTCTAACTATTTTTGCATTAAATTGTTAACGGATTTGTTTTTCGAAGAGGGCTTTAGAAGAAACTCACTCTGGTTTGTGTGGCTGTTTTCGCTTGAAAAGACTTCCAAATATACTTTTCGGGGTAGGATATTCAACCTTTGGAATCCCTTCCTGGCTGAGCCAATCTCCCGTCTTTCTCTCCTGCCACCACTGTTTATAATCGGTTTGAGCCCGGCTTAGTCGCTCAGTTAAACTGGTCTTATTGTTCGACTCCAGGTCTGTTATCAGGGTTTGAATATTCCCTACCGTGTTCTGCAGGATACGGATCGTGTTCTCGCGGTTGTTTAGAGCCGCTTGGGCAAGGCATTCCGGCGTATCCATCAATTCGGTTAATCTTGCCTCCAGCGCATATGCCCTACCAGCTAGTTTGCTGTTGTCTCGCCAACCTGCTTTGCCAATGGTTGTAATTGCCAAAGTTGCCGCAAGTAGTTGGGGGACGATATGGGTTGCAGCCATCAGACCATCGATTTCATCTGGATCTAAAAACAGCGGTCGACTGCCGATAATATTTGTCAAATCGCTGGCAAGTTTAATCGCATCTGGGTGGGTGGTGGGAAGGGTGACAATTCCCATTATTCCATTTTTAAATAAATCCGGGCGGGCTGCGTCCAATCCCGTTTTTTCATCATGGAGATATATTGGATTTATGGCAGGAATCAAACCGACGTAAAAACTACCCGGTAAAAGCAATTCTTCCGCCCAGGATAGTACAGTTTTTTTTATAGGCGCAGTATCGATAACGACTGTATTTTTTGAAAGTGTGGGCGCGATTTCTTCTAGCGTATCGTATATCTGGTCAAAGGGAACAGCCAGGATTACTACATTCGCATCCTTTACAGCTGATGAGTACTTGAGTTCAACCCGGTCGATCACGCCCAAATCCTTTGCTCTGCGTGCAGCAGCGATATCCTTGTCCAAACCCACCCTATTAATATCGATTTCTGCTTTTGGTTTTTGAAGGGCAAGACCGATGGATGATCCAATCTGGCCTAACCCTATGATTGTTAAATTTACGCCCATATCATATCCTCAATTTATATTATCTGATCGCTGAAGCATATATAACAGTTCTGCTTCTGTAAGGTCACTGTTTGAAGATCTATCCTGGAGATTGATTATCATGTCACTAGTATATAGAATTGAATCCTGGTGGCGCCGGATAAGGTCAGCAGTGATTTTGGACGCTCCGGCTTGCAGTGCAAGATCTGCTCCCCACTCTGGGTGTTTTCGAGCGACCACAAACGGACGTTTCCATCCCTCCGGTTTACCTGTTGACCATAATTTGGTTTTTTGGGGGAAAATAGTATTTCCCAGTACTATCGCTATTCTTTCTAAGATACTTAATGTGTGCTGGTTCTTCCCCACATCATGCAGTAATGCAGCCTCTAACAAGTCTTTATTCTGGATGTCTTGATTTGATAGATGTCTGTAAACTGCGATACTGTGAGCCTGCTCGCTGGGATGCATTTGAACAAATAATGTGTAGAGATCGGGTGATAATACCGATTGTATTTCGGATAGGTCATCACTTAAAGGCTTTCTGGTGATTGTATGCCAGGTCTGGAGCAAGCGGTAGTAAACCCGCATTTAATACCCTGTCAGAATGGAAAACAATGCCTGGACCGGAGGTCCCAGGATTGACCCGAAAAAATTAAATCCAATGTAGGGTGCGGCAATGATGAGCAGGATCAGAAGCATCGGACCGTATGGTCGGATTAAATCCATGGGGCTGCGCCAGTTTGTGGGTAAAAGGTGGTACAGGATTTTCTCCCCATCAAGCGGCGCAAGGGGGATCAGGTTAAATACCATCAAAATCAAATTGATATAAATAAACTCAAACAGGATCATGGAAGTGGTTGGGAAGATACCTGGAATGAAGGAGAAATCCCCTATTGTATTCTGCAGCCCTAATTGGATTGGTAGTGCCGCAGTCATCGCAAGCAGTAAATTTGACAATGGCCCTGCCAGCGCGACCCACATGAAAGCGTATCGGGACTTCATTTCAAGCGCAAATGGGTTAACCGGTACAGGTTTTGCCCAGCCGAATCCAGAAAACAATAGCACAATCGATCCTAACGGATCAAGGTGGGCTAAAGGGTTGAGGGTCAGACGACCATTGTTTCTGGGGGTATCGTCCCCAAACCGAGTTGCAGTCCAGGCATGTGCAAACTCATGGATTGTGAAAGCGACCACCAGTACAAGTATGCGCGCAATCAGAGTCTCGGTATTTAGGTTAAATAGCATGATAATCGTTCGGGGAAATTATTATACCATTTGTGTTTATATCGATTGGGTTGGTGATATAATCCCCCGCATGCTGCCGGACATCCAGGTGGGTCAGATTATTCGCTTACGTAAACCCCATCCGTGCGGAAGTTACGATTGGAAGATTTATCGCCTTGGGGCTGATATTGGATTGGAATGCGTTGAATGCGGAAGGCGGGTAATGCTGCCTCGTCGGAAGGTAGCTAGAAGGATGAAGGAAATTCTTCCTGGAGACCAGGATTCCAACCCATAATTGCCGCTCACGGTCCATACATATCCGTCATTTGAATCAAATGATTCATCTTTGTATCCGATTACTTAAGCGTTCAATGGCTTAACCTTCTAAATATCTTAACGCCAGATTAGATGAATAAATGGTATATATTTGGATAACCAGGATATTTCTGGTTGTCTGAAAAAGAAAAATTGTAAATAGAATTGTAGAAATTGCATTGTATGTCGAGGTTAGCGCCTCCGGCGGATAATAAATGATCGAAAAAAAACAGGCATGTTGTTGTAAGGCAGGTGCAGAATTTATGAAGAATAAATTAACCGCTTCAACTTTACTTATATACCTAATAATTCTGCTTGCCGCTTATGGCTGTTCCTTTCCAGGAAGGACCTCGGATGCAGATAAAACATTGAGCGTCACCGAAGCCTATCAAACGGTTGAAGCACGTCTGACAGAAGGCGCGGCTAGTTTACCAACCCAATCGCCTACCAACACCATGACCCCTGCCCCTTCTAACACCGCTACACCTACCCCCGCTACCGCAACCCCGACTAATACCCCTTCTGGCGGAAATGTGGATTCTTCACCGGCGTCAGCTTGTGATCAGGCTGCTGCAGGAAACCCTATCGATGTAACGATCCCGGATGATACCCAGATGCAGCCAGGGGATACTTTCACAAAAGTTTGGCGGTTGCAAAATGTAGGTACCTGCACCTGGACTAAAGATTATAAGGCGGTACTATTCTCGGGTGATGGCATGAGTGCCCCCTCTGTCGTACAAATGCCTGAGGTTGTCTCACCCGGAGAAACCGTCGATATCTCGGCAGACATGATCGCCCCGGAAACAGAGGGTACCTATCAGGGTAACTGGAAACTGCAGAATGAAGAAGGCGCCTGGTTTGGGATTGGACCAAGCGGCGGCTCAGTTTTCTGGGTTCGGGTTATTGTTAGTGCTTCAGGTGATGTTACGCCATCGGCTACAGAATCGGTTGTCACGGAAACGGTAGACTCGGATGTTCTGGTCAGTGGGGCTGTATCGCTTCAATTGGACGATGCCCTTGATCTGGACAAAAAATCCAAAAACAACGGGGAGGAAGATCTGATTTTGACAAAGGATGATCAGGATTTTCCATACATCGCGACCACAGGATCAGCCCGGATGGGTTATCATGGAGGCGGTCAGCCAACAGGAGCGATATGCCAGGCAACCTCATTGGGAAGCTCTCCAGTTTATTTACAGGATATATCTGGAGGCAGTTATTTCTGTTACCGCACAAATGAGGGCAATTTGGGCTGGCTCCAGGCTATCGATTATGATACAGGTGATGAGGTGCTTTCCATCCAGATGCTCACCTGGGATAATCAATAAACCTTGTGGGAAAGCTTTATCTTGTCGCAACTCCGATTGGAAACTTAGAGGATATCAGCACGCGTGCGCTGCGCATTTTAAGCGAGGTTAATTTAATCGCCGCTGAAGACACCCGCCGGACTGGGAGATTATTGAAACATTATGGAATAAAAACCCGGCTCATCAGCTACCATGACCATAATAAATCAGAGCAGATTGATTCAATAATACAAGAATTGGAAAACGGGGATATCGCCATTGTCTCCGACGCAGGCACCCCTGTCCTTAATGATCCGGGCTATGAGCTGGTCAATGCGGCATTGGATGCGGGTATCCAGGTCAGTCCTATCCCGGGACCAAGCTCACCGGTTGCAGCTTTAATTGCATCCGGCCTGGCCAGTGATTCTTTTTTATATCTCGGATACATCCCACGCAAAGTCGTTGACCGCAAAGAGCGACTGCAGTCAGTCAAGGAACTGCCATACACCTTGATTTTCCTGGAAACTCCGCAGAGACTTCTTGATTCTTTAAGCGAGCTACTCGAGATCCTGGGTGATCGCGAGATCTGTGTTGCCCGTGAAATAACCAAGCTGCACGAAGAATTCTTTCGCGGGCAAATTCCTGAAGCAATTGAGCATTATTCTGGCAAGAAAATTAAAGGCGAAATTACACTGATTATTTCTGGGAAAATTGTGACTACCGATGTTTGGAGTGAGGATATGATGATCTCTGAACTTCGCCGTATCGCGTATCAGGGACAGTCCGCCTCAACTGTTTCAAAACAAATGGCGGAGGTTTCGGGTTGGCCGCGCCGGGATATTTACAATCTATTGACTCAAATCCGCCTGGAGGAGAATAGCGAAAATGAATCTGGATAATTATTCCGAATTCCCAAAAATTGATCTCGAAAATATGATTGCCCAGATCGATGCGCTCCCTGACCAGTTAAAAGATTCCTGGAGACTCGGCAATCAATTTCTGCTTCCGGATTGGACGGATATTGAACATGTCCTGATTGCAGGGATGGGAGGCTCTGCTATCGGAGCGGACTTATTAAAGTCATATATTTCGCCCGTATGTATAGTAGGTGTGGAAGTTCACCGGGATTATGGTTTGCCTTCCTGGGTAAGTGGTCCTGAAACTCTGGTTATCGCTTCCTCCCATTCAGGGAATACTGAAGAGACCCTTTCCGCTTTAAAGACTGCCGTCGAGCGTAAGTGCAGGGTGTTGGCAGTCACCACTGGAGGGAAAATTGAGGAATTCACGCGTTCAATTGGAGCCCCGGTCTGGAGATTCACCCATTCTGGACAACCGAGGTCCGCAGTTGGATTTTCCTTTGGGTTGCTTTTATCTGCCTTTTATCGATTAAAGCTTGTTCCCAATCCTTCGGATGAATTGGAGGATGCTGTCCGGGCAATGGTGAAGCAGCAGGTTGATTTACAGATTGAAGTTCCAGTTGTGAATAATCCAGCAAAAAGGATCGCGGGTCAGCTCGCAGGTCGCTGGGTGACTGTTTTGGGAGCCGGATTGCTTGCCCCGGTTGCCCGGCGCTGGAAAGGCCAGCTAAGCGAAGTCGCCAAAGCCTGGGCTCAGTTCGAATTTTTGCCGGAAGCTAATCACAACACCCTGGCTGGAATTCAACATCCTGAACATATACTTTCAAATATGGCGGTAATATTTCTCGCATCAGCCTTCGGTAATCCCCGGAATGCATTGCGCTTGAAATTATCCCGCGATATATTCATGCTTGAGGGAATTGGGACTGATGTAATTGAATCAAAGGGGGGGACCCGGCTTGCACACCAATGGACCAGCCTGCATTTTGGTGATTATGTGGCATATTATCTGGCGATGATGTACGATGTCGATCCTACTCCAGTTGCGGTTATTGAAAACTTCAAACGTGGGATGCTGGAAGCTGACACCGATAAGGCTTAAGTCCGGTCCGTGGAACAGGGTACTGAATTGAGAGGATGAATTCTTTTGAAAAATATCAGGCGGCAGACCGTTTTGAGAGATCTGTTCTCAATATTTCTAACTGGTGGGGTTTATCCACATCCATACCAACTTCTGCATACGGGCAGAGAATCGCCTGACCGGTAAGGTTTAATTTACTTTCGACCCTTTTTACAGCTGATTCCAGATCGCAGCGGCGCAAAAGAAGTAAAAGCAGTGTGTCGATTCCTATCAGGGAGGCTTGCTTAAATGCATTTTTACGCGCGTCCATTATTTTGCGGTAAAGCTCATCGTCTTCGGTAACCTTGGAGGTTCTGATGACATTCATATCACCTCCGCATAATTCGACATCCTTCAGGCGTGTGTATGATCTCTTCGATTTCGGGAACCTTTTTTCCATTACCTGGCGCGTGATTACGTTGTAATAAAGATCCAGATCCGTTGTTTGTGTTTCCTGCACCACCCAGTTTACGCTTTCGGCTGTGATTGCAGGTATATCTGATGAGCTGATAAGGGCGTGGCTCGCGTTTGGGTTAATTTTCAATAATTCCATAACTCCAAAGCGTACATTTTCCAAAAGATCACTTTTGGATGGTATTCTTGATTTAATTTTAGTTGATGCTAAATCCACGCCTTGAGGGATTCCCACCACGATTATGTTTGTTACAGTTGCGGCTTTCTCTAGTGCATCAAGCACCCATTGAATCATAGACTTGCCGCAAATGTCGATCAGGGCTTTTGGTTCACCCAGAGTATATTCATAGAGCGGGTCTTCTGGTTTTGGTATTCCGCCGGATAGCAGAACTGCGTCCATGATATTAACTCCTGGTGATCAATTAATTAAAGTTCCTGGATTTGAGGTTCAAATTGCAGCGTGGCAAGCATTTCATTCAATTCCGGGATTGTTAACGGACGGTTTTTACCTGAGACGGCGATTAACGCTGCTTCCATCATGTTTGTTCCAAAAGAACGCCCGTTCAAAACTGGCGTACTTGTGACCAGGTATTTGCAGCCTGAATCCCTGAAAATATCCACATCTTCTGGTGTGGTGGTGTTGGTAGCGATTACTTTTCCTTCCAGTCTGTCCGGCATGTGACGCTTTATATAATGGCAATCGCCGGCGATTACTGTCCCCCATTGATAGTATTCGTTCCATTTCGGGACTCTCTGTTCCTGTTTTTCCCCGGTAGGATATAACCACTTAAATGGAAACCTGCCCACAACTGGCATAAGGATTGAAGCCAATCTTTTCAGGTTTTTTTCAGTTTTCACAGGGATTGGCAGGCCAAGTCCGAACATAATATCCCCAAAGATGCATTCATACTTCCCATCAAGGAAAGACTTCGACATACCCCAGCGGTCAGCACCAAGTGTAATGAATACCCTTCTGCCTTTTTCATCCAGATAAGAAGAAATTTTTTCTTCCATAAAAGGCGCCAGTTTATTTTCCAGCGTGTTTTTTAAACCCGCTCCGTCAACAACAGGTGTTTTTTGGATATATCTCACCATGGGTTTCACAGAATGAAGAGGATACCAGTGCTCAGCGACCATCAGTCCCAGATCAGCCCCACCGACTCCGAAAGCATCCACTTTTCCATCAAGATCTTTAAATAATTGCGCCGCCCTTTCCATATCGCCGTCGGTTCCTATGCGTTCGATTCGAACAGTTTCTCCCAGCAATTCTAGCTCAACTGACTTATCCCTCTTCGAAGAACCGATGCTAACACTGACAGCCCTCTTCACGATTGCTTCCTCCTTTGTGAATGCTTTCTGGCTGGATGGCCTTATGCTTATTTCACCGCCAATACTGTCTGAGTATACCCCCAACCCTACAATTCAGAAACCCACAAACTTTTTAATTGTCTGCATTTCAAAAAGGGCTTACATGCCGGAATGCAAATTTGACTATTTATCCCCGGTGATATAATTAAATAATTCGTAAAGTGTATGTGGAGGGAAAAATGTCTCTACCAAAATTTGCCTATTTTAAAGGTGGAATTGTGCCTTACGATGAAGCAAGAGTGGGGGTTTTAAACCATTCATTGAATTATGGAACTGCGGCATTTGCAGGGTTGCGAGCTTACTGGAATGATGAACTAGAGGAGTTGTTTATATTTCGCGCTGCAGATCATTACAAAAGATTTTTAAATTCTGCGAAGCTGCTCTGTATGGATCTTGATCATGACCATGAAAGCTTGATCGTGGTGACGAAAAAGTTATTACAAAAAGAAGGCTACCGCTGTGATGTATATATCCGTCCACTGGCATACAAGGCGGATGAAATGATCGGGGTTAAGCTGCATGGTCTTGAAGATGCAATTTCGATCGTCAGCATTCCATTCGACAAATACGTCTCAAATGACACAAACGCACATGTCACATTTTCAAGCTGGCGCAGAATTGAAGATAATGTTATCCCAGCGCGCGGTAAGATCAGCGGAGCTTATGCAAATTCAGCTTTTGTTAAGTCCGACGCGCTCAGATCGGGATTTGATGAAGCTCTTGTGCTTAACCAGGATGGCCATGTCTCCGAGGGAAGCGCTGAAAATATCTTCATGATTAGGGAAGGGGTGCTGATTACACCGCCGGTTACCGATAATATTCTTGAGGGAATAACCAGACGTACCGTTATTGAACTGGCTCGTGAGGAGTTAAATCTCACTGTTGTGGAACGCCCGATCGACCGGACCGAAGTGTATATTTGTGATGAGTTCTTTATGACCGGAACAGCCGCTCAGGTGACTGCAGTCACCAGGGTTGATCACAGATCCATTGGAACCGGAGGGATGGGTGTGATTACCAGCCGGCTGCGAGAAATTTTCAAAGAGGTTGTTTATGCCAGGAACCCGAAATACGCTCATTGGAATATTCCAGTGTATGCTGAGGTTCCAAAAGCTGATCTCGGGAGAGTACACTAGTAAAGGTTCAAATCAAAATCCTGAGATATTATAAGGGAGAAGGTTTGTAATTCAGGTAAGTTTTTATCTGTTAATTGCATCAAATAATTAGGCGAGAAAAATTTCTTCATGTCTATTCGCCTCCGAGACAGCGCAGCCTTAAGCAAGGCTGCGCTGTCTTGTTTATTGTCGAGCGGTGGTTATGAGAGTTAAAATAAGTGTTTAGGGCATTGTGTATTCTGGTTTTCGTTTGAGCGGTTTTTCAGAGTCTCGGAAGAGTACCCAGATAATCAGAATGGCAATCCCGTACATGACCGCAGTGGTGATGAACAGCGGGTCAAAGCCATAGGTTTCCTGAACCACTCCCGAAATGTATGGACCAACGGTCCAACCTAATTGCCAGGCTGTTTCCTTAATGCTCACTACGGTTGCCTGTTCCTTTTCGCGGACCTGTTCCATTGAAAAGGCATCATACAAAGGGACGGACATGTTCATTAGAGCGGACCGCATCAGGAAGGCAAATGCTGCTAACCCATAAAAGGGAGAGAAACCAAGTATCAGAAGAAATACAATGCTTAACCATTGCGTCAGCACAATAGCTTTAATTTTGCTGTCCATGCTGAGCGCCAACCTTGGACCGATAAATGCGCCTATTCCTATCAACAGTGATGAAAGGCTGAAAATAATACCAAGCGTTTGATCGCTCGTATTGTATTGGTTCCGGAAATAAATATTCATATAAGGTATCAAAATAGCCGCGCCAAACCCTATCAGCAGATTGGGAAATGAAAGCTTATAGGTAATTGGACGTAAGAGTGTCTCTCTCAGGGATTGCAGCATTGTGCTGAGGGATTGCTGCTCGGGTTCTGTTGTTTCATCCTGGTTTTGAGCGCTGTTTCTATTTGTGCGTATCATGGCGAGCGGCAACAAGGTAAATGATCCAAGACCAACAGCAAATAACAGGACGATCCGGTATGCCTCTGCGCTGATTGCAGGAACTCCGAACATAGATCCGAAAAAGGCTGGCATCTGGCCTGCAAAATAATTGCCAAATGTCCCGGAAAGTGTGATCAATGCAAAATTAAGACTAAAAAGCAGCGTTCTATTTTCGCCTGTGGATGATTTCATCATGAAAGGAGGTTGGCTGATGAAATACAGCATATGCCCTGCACCGCCGATGAAGGCCGTTAAAAGAATTAGATTTGGATTCAAAAAAACCACTTCTAAACCGGATGCAGCCACATAAAATGCCACGCCCCAGAGCATTGCTTTCCTGCGTCCAAGCCGGTCGGACAGCAAACCAAGCGGTATCCCGAGCAGTAGGGCGGATGCTGATGTTACTGAGGTTACTAACCCTAAAAATTCTCTGCTGTAACCGAGTTCGAGAATGTAAAAATTAAAGAACAACCACCAAATGCTGTAAACAATGCCGTTAATGAATGTGGCAAGTAGAAATAAGCGCGCTGAGCGGTTAAAACTGCGCATTAGTTGAAACTGGGAGGTAAAAGAATTGTCGTCCATCGGATCAAATAAGTAAATTTCATGTATTAATAAAAAGGAAATTATGAATTCTCAACAAGTTGATTGAAATTGAATTCATAGTTTCTAGGGTAGCATAGATTAAGAGCCGGATTCCTGTTAAAATGCGTATGCAGTTATTGAAACTCCTTTTTCTTTCCACATTCCTACAACGATTTGCAAACCGATTGAAAGACTGGTCTTAGTCTTCCTGCAGGGGATCGATATCGCAGGTAGACCGCTGAGGGTAAACAATAATTTAAAACTGGCAAACAGACAGGTTAGTTCTACCGGATCAATCCGGGTAAAGAATTCATCAGCTATTATCCCAGCTCTCCATTTTTTATGCTGCTCGAAATTTGTCCGCTGAATTGACCAGAAGCTTGCTCAATCGGAAAAGGGTCATGCGGGTTGTATTCTCTTTTGCATTCAAATTGTCCTGTCGCATCCATCCCACAGCGCGCGATTGATCCAGCATGATTGAAAGTCAAGTCAGTTCGGTTTCTTTCATCGATTTATGCCTTTAAAAAGTTATCAACTGCAGAGGAAATTTGTGCTGTCGAAAAAAATTGGACAGCTTTTATGTTCGCTCTTCGTGCGCCGTCAATATTGGTTTGAAAATCGTCGATGAACAACGCCTCCTTGGGCTGGACGGCTAGGCGGTCCAGTACCAGCGAATAAATTCGCCTGTCGGGTTTCATCAATCCTGCTTCTGCTGAGATCACAATCTCGTCAAATGCATCCTGAATGTTCCAGACATTGGCTATCATATTCTGGAGGTCATCAAAAGCGTTACTGAGCAGGGCGGTCATATATTCTTTTCGTTGTTGCCGTATTTTTCCGATCAGCGCTCTATCGAGGCGGTCTCCGCCCCAGAAACGTTGTTGAATGTCCGGGATCGATATTTCGGTTTTTTGCAGAGCGTTTGCGACATTTTTCCAATGCTGCTCGGCGGTAATTAATCCAAGCTGGGCTTTCACCCCAGATTCGCTGTTGAAAACCAGATGTTCGAGCTCATTCAATGACAAGCCGCAGTCTTTTGCTAAATCCAATCTAGAGCTAAAGTCTTCAGTTCGAATTAATACCCCTCCCAGATCCCAGATTATTGCTTTGATAGCCATATTTTTTCACCTGTTTATGACGGATTCTCCATTAGACTAACGTTTTGGAGAAGGCTTGGCTCAAACTCTGAAGGGTTTCCTGTATACCGTGCTGTGTTGGGCTGGTACGAAGCCTACGCTTTCATAAAGACCCAGAGCCCCCGAAAGGTTCTGGGTATCCACTCCCAGAGCAGCCTCATGCATACCTCTGTTTTTGATTGCGTGCAGGCTCCGGATTAAAAGCGCTCGTGCTAAGCCGCGCTTCCTCCACGGGCGTCTGACGCAGATATTCTCTGGATACCCGCGCTTGCGTTTGAATTTCTCGTTCTCCTCTTGGTTTATATAACTGAGGACCATGCCTGCTACCTGGTCGCTATCCCAGGCGACACGCCAGAGTGTCGGGTCAAAATTAGGATCGTCAACCCATTCTTCTACAGTAGGTTCAGTTTCCTCGCTGAATCCCCAGTGATCCTGGAAGGCTTCAACACTTGCCTCACGGATTGCTTGGTAATGAGATGGTTTTACTGGGCGAATTTCCAGCCCGTCCGGCATATCTCCTTCTGGAATATTTTCCAGGTTCGACCTTAGCATGAGATAAAAATATCTCTCCGGGAGATATCCTTCACTTTCCAGCATTTTAATCGTTGCGTATTCAGTATCAACTACGTATGATTCAAAAAACCGCTTTTTTTGATTGGCATGTGCCGCCGCGATATCCTTTAGGCGATTCTGGGAGTATCTTAACATAGCGCGTCCGATTCCCTTCTGCCTTGTTTCAGGTCTTACGAAGCCGATGTGCCAGTAGATGCAAATTTTTTCGCCTTCATTTCGCCAGCTGACACGGCAGTAAGCGCATGATTTCTGGTTTATCTCTGCAAAAAGCATATCTTCATAGGGGTTGCAGTTTGCCAGGTGGTTGTAAGAACTCGCCACATCATCGCGGGTTGCGTACCGGTCGAGATGATCGACATCATTACATGCGTTGATAATATCCGCTATATTCTGGTAATCATCTTCGCCTTTGAAAGTGCGGAAAATCAAGCCTTTAACCGGTGGTGTGTCAGGCACTTCGATCACTTGGAGGTTATTTACTTTATTCATGAAACTTCCTGTTTTTTATTTGTTATCCGGGCAGATTCCATTTTTTCTTCAAACCGCTTTTTCTCCTTCTCGGGCGATTTGAATTTTAGCCAAACCGGGATGACTGCAAAGAGTGAGAGCCAGGCAGTAATTCTGAAAGGAAGCTGTGGGTTAACTTTATCCCATAACTGGGCCCCGATCGCAGGGGCTGGCAGCGACATAATTCCCAGGCTGGTGCTTAGCAAACCGAAAGCGGTGCCTCTCTGTTTTTCCGGAACCACTTTGCTGGTCAGCGAGTTGAAAGCTGGCATCATCAACCCAAATCCCATACCTAGGATTCCAGCCGCAGCATAAAATCCTATCAGGCCGCTTACTCTTACAAATACAAAAAATGCGATAGCTTGGAACAGAAATCCGGCGACGATGCTGTAACGTTCTCCTTTTTTATCGGATAACCAACCAGATGGAATTGTAAGCAGCATCATAAACAGGCCAAAGATTGAATTCAACCATCCGATTTGTTGTAGCGATAGCCCTCCAATTTCATCCAGGTAGAGCGGCATTAAATTGAAGGACAGAGTCCAGGTGATATCCCTGATACCATCAGAGATCAATATCCAGGTGAACAAGCCGCCAGTCAGAAGCATGATAACCATGATCCTCAGGTTAACAAGCAGACCTCTTACCGTGAGCTTTTCGGCGGTTTCCTCCGAGTTTCGAACAGCACTTCTTGCCATTGCTATCCGGATAATCGTCGCAAGTATGTAAAGCAGGAAAGAAACCGATAGCATTATTCTGAAACCGAATCCTTCAGCCAGCAAACCTCCCAGAGGCGGGCCGATGACCGCGACAACCATAAAGAGCGTCTCTGAAAATCCGTACACGCGCGCCCGGTTGGTCTCAGTGGATTCCTCCGCAATAAAAGCCATGAAACTGGGCCCGATAAGTGATCTGGTAATCGCGCCCAGTCCCTCTCCCAGCAGAGCCCATTCCCAGGATGGCGCGAATATGAGGGGGATGTAAGCGAACACCCCAACGAAACTACCTATCGCTACGCTGCGTAGCCTTCCCAGCCTGTCCGACGCCCACCCGCCCAGAATTTGCATAGTCAGCGGGATTATCTGGGCTATGGTGAAGAACCAGCCGATTTCAACCACGCTGGCATCCAGATCTTTCAGGTAAAGCGGCAGCAGAGGCTCATACATATGCCCGCCTATGTTCGCTAATACCATCGCCGACATGAACACCATCAGCCTTCGGGTCATATATTCGTTCGGTTTGATCTTTGTCATCATTTTTTAGCGCCTAAATATATTGTAAACTCTCCGGTCCTCTATCTAAGCGTTCGCCTTGCTGATATTTGAGCAAGTTCGGAAGCGATTTTGGTGTCGAATCCGCTCGCTATTCCTACCATGGAAGCAAACGTTCCTCGCCGGTTTGCTGAAGGATGTTCATGGTATTTACCGATGAAAAGTGCATACAGCTGCATCCAGAATGGATGGGTTCTCCACATATTGCTATGGGTTTCCTTTGTGATTAAAGTCTCGTTCATTTCTTCCTCCTGAAAAAGAAACCAGCCACAGGGATTCCCGTGGCTGGCTGGAACAAAGTTTAATAAAAAAACCACGGGGTTGGAGTTCTCCCGTGGTTGTAATCTAGACTCTTCGGCTTTTCTACTTAACCAGCAGGCGCACTCCGCGTAAGGAACAAACCTCCGCTGAAAACGTCGGCAGTCCTCTCAATGGGATTGATGTATACAAAATTGGTCATTACTTTCCTGTAAAGAATTTTTGTTAAGATATAGTTAAGCGGCGCTTAATATATCATAATGTGTTTTGATCTGTCAAGGATTTTTGATGTTTAATTTGACTTACCAACCAGTTTTAATATCCTGCCGTTGTGGTCCACCAGATAAAGCTCCCCGAAATCGTCCAGACCGAAAGAGGAAATCTGGGCAATATTTTCAAAGAGTAATTTGTTCTGCCAGGAACCAGCTTCATTTTTGAATAACCCCCAGACATTGCCCGAACAGTAATCCCCATAGAAATAAACTCCATATAATTCGGGTAGTTGATTTCCACGGTAAACTTCACCTCCGGTCACTGAACATCCTGACCCGTGATTATATTCGAGTACCGGCGACAGTGTTGAAAATCCCGATGGTTGAACCCCGGAATATTCATGGTTTCCCTCAAAAATATTCCATCCAAAATTTACTCCAGCGGCTTTGCTTTGTTCTGAGTAATTGATTTCTTCCCACATATCCTGACCAACGTCTGCAATATAGATATCGCCAGTCAGGCTGTCAAAGCTGAAGCGCCACGGATTTCGAAGTCCATAAGCCCAGATTTCCGCAAGGCCATCTCCGGAAACAAAGGGATTGTCGTCTGGGATACTGTATGGTAATTCACCGTTCACATCAATTCTTAGTATTTTTCCAAGTAGGGTATTTAACGATTGTGCATTACCGAGCGGGTCGCCGGCAGATCCCCCGTCCCCGGTGGCGATGTAGAGCAAGCCGTCCGGACCGAAATCGATGTCACCACCGTTGTGGTTGCTATAGGGTTGTTGTATTTGCAGAATAATTTCTTCACTATTTGGTTCGGCTCGAACCTTTTCAGGATCAACAGTTTGGAACCTGGAGATACGCGTATCGCCTTCCCGGTTAGTGTAATTGACATAAAAGTAACCATTTTCAGCAAAATTGGGGTCCGGTTCTAGATCGAGCAGTCCCTGTTCGGCACCTTTACTTCCGACCCGGTCCTGGATATCTAAGAAAGGGTCTGTGAGCATTACACCATTATCCAATATCCTTACCAAACCGGGTTGTTCCACAACCAGGAACCGGTCTGGTTGACGAGGAATTGCTATAAATGCGACGGGTCTTATCAGCCCAGTAATTATTTGTTGCCATGCGAAACCACCTGGTTCTGGCAGGTTTGTGATGGATTTATTTAGATCGGATTCCAGCTGGATTTGACCCGTTGCAGGGGTGTTAACGAGGGTTGCTTGGGGTGTTGGCGGGACTGTCGATGGAACAGCCTCAGTGTTCGACTTGTTTAGTTCAGGAGCTTCTGCGGAAGATTCTTGCTTGGCCGGAGGTAGCGTCTGGCGGGTTTCTACAGATGCTGCGGAACAAGCAGAAATCAGCAGAATCACGAACAGGATGGAACCTGCTTTTTTTATCAGATTCCAAGTTTGTATTAAGAAATTCCTTTTCAAGGACACGCTACTCTTTTTCCCAGAACTCCGCATCCACAATCTGGTTCTCTTCTGGTTCACTCGAGTCATGCCATTTACCCGGAACTACTTTGTCCAATTTATCTCTGTGTTCTTGAACCACATCAGGCGGGCATAATTCCACAAAAAGATAAGTGCCCAGCCAAATTACCATTGCATCATCGATCGGTCCCGGAGCCAGGTCTGGTACAAGAAAATATGCCAGTGCGCCAATTGGCAGCAGTTTATAAAACGGGCTTACCCGTTTATCTCCTATCAATAGGGCAACCAGTTTAATATAATTGGAAAGGTTATTGAAGACCCCACCCTGTGAGGGTATCACTTCTTTCTCTTGTTCTTCAGGCATAAGACCTCATAAAGTCTGAGATTATACTTAAATGGGACAATTAACAATTGAAGAAAAAAGAAGGATGGCATATTCCGTATAAACCATCCTCCTGTAATTTTTTTGTTTATTAAATCCTCAGGATGTCGCTCCGGCTTGCTCAACTACCGCGTTGAATGCAGCTGTATCGTTTACAGCGATATCTGCTAGCATTTTCCGGTTCAGGATAATTTCATTCTGTCTCATACCATGGATCAAACGGCTGTAGGTTGTGCCGTTTTGACGGGCTGCTGCATTGATGCGGGCAATCCACAAACGACGTAAGGTCCGTTTTCGGGTGCGGCGGTCACGGTAAGAATACCACAGGCTTTTTAACATGGCTTCATTGGCGCGTTTAAACAACCTGTGCCGCGTGCCGTATTGGCCCTTCATCATTTTTAAAACTTTTTTATGGTGTTTTCGCCTTACAGTACCAGTTTTTACGCGAGTCATTTTTTCTCTCCCGTTATTTCCCGGATTTCATTGCTGGGGCTAGACGCTTGACCCGTTTTTTATATCCACGCCCTTCTACCGGAATCATCTCTGTGAATAATCGCTTCGTGCGTTTTGAGGTTCGTCTGCGGAGATGGCTTTTTCCACCTTTGGTTCGCACAAGTTTTCCGCTACCGGTTAATCGAAACCTTTTAGCGGTCGCTTTGTGCGTTTTCAGTTTGTATTTCTTGTTCTTCTTTTTAGCCATTTCCTTTCTCCTATCACATAAAATACCGCGGATTGCTTCTGCATCCGCGGAATTGGCACCTATCTTCTGATGTCAATTGAAATATCAGCTGCTGAATTCAGCCCTTCTTTTTTGGATTCGTTGGTGCAAGCACCATCAGCATTGTGCGCCCTTCCAGGGCTGGAGCCTGTTCAACTAAAGCGACGTCGGATAAATCTTCCGCAACCTGTTTAAGATCTTCAAGGGCTATTTCTGGATAAGTGATTTCGCGACCTCTGAACCGTATTCTTACTTTTACTTTTATGCCGTTTTCAAGCCATCGTCTCGCATCTCGAACTTTTAGATTGCGGTGGTGCTCATTCGTTTTGGGCCGGAGACGGATTTCCTTGATCTCGATTTTGGTCTGTGACTTCCTTGCTTCGCGTTCTTTTTTGGCGCGTTCGTAAATAAATTTTCCGAAATCCATCACCCTGCAAACAGGTGGACTGGAATTGGGTGCAACTTCAACTAAATCGAGTTCGGCATCCCGGGCGATATTTTGTGCTTCTTGGATTGAAACAACTCCAATGTTTTTACCGTCAGGTCCAATTAAGCGTACTTCCCTTGCCCTGATGGTTTCATTTACCCGGAAATCTGTCGCGCTGATATTTTTCTCCTTATGGTCAGTTTTTGTTGTTGCCTTTCAATAAACAAGCGAGTGGCATCATACCAAAAAACATTTGAATCGTCAACTACATATGCTCTTTAATGTCCTTTTTTGCACGCTCAATAAATTCTTCAAGCGCGAGGTCTCCCAGATTTTCTTCGCTTCGTAGTCGGACGGAAACTGTCCCAGATTCGGCTTCACGGTCGCCAACGACCAACATATATGGAATTTTCTGCATCTGTGCATCTCTTATTTTTGCGTTCATTCGCTCACTGCGCTCATCGATTTCTGTCCTTATATCTTCCTCCCGGAGTTTCATGTGTACAGAATTAGCATACTCAAGATGTCTGTCAGCGATAGGAATGATCATTGCCTGAACGGGTGATAACCAGATTGGGAATGCCCCTCCAAAATGTTCGATCAGAACGCCCATAAACCGTTCCATTGATCCTAGCAGAGCCCGGTGGATCATATAAGGCCGATGTTCCCCACCATCATCTCCAATGTATTTCAGATCGAATCGCTCGGGGAGCGTAAAATCGAATTGGATGGTGGATAACTGCCATTCCCTTCCGAGGGCATCTTTCACCTTAATATCGATTTTTGGACCGTAAAATGTGGCTTCTCCTTCATCTACTTGGAATGGGATTTCCGCTTTTTCCAAAGCCTGCCGCAGGGCTTCCGTTGGCGCGACCCAGTCCTCCGGTTTTCCGGCGGATTTTTCTGGATTCCGGGTTGACAGGTAAGCTTGGAAGTGATCGAACCCGAATGCTCTTAGAATATTCAGGCTGAACTCCAGAACTCGCAGGATTTCATCAGGCATTTGATCCGGTCTGCAGAAAAGGTGGGCATCGTCCTGGGTGAAACCGCGCACCCGTAGCAGTCCGTGCAGCACTCCACTACGTTCATAGCGGTAAACTGTGCCCCACTCCGCATATCGCAGCGGCAGATCCCGGTATGAACGCATCTGGCTTTTATATATCTCGACGTGGAATGGGCAGTTCATTGGTTTAAGGTAATATTCCTGCTCCTCAATATCCAGGGGTGCATACATGTTATCTTTATACCAGTCGAGATGACCGCTTGTCTCCCATAAACTCGCTTTGCCGATATGAGGGGAGTAAACGAAATCGTATCCGCCTTTTTCATGCTGCTCCATGCAGTATTCTTCTGCGATTTTGCGGATCATGCCGCCCTTTGGATGCCATAAAATCAATCCTGGACCCACCTCCTCGCTAACACTGTACAGATCGAGTTCTTTTCCCAATCGGCGGTGATCGCGTTTGCGGGCTTCCTCCAGTTTCCACAGGTATTCCTCGAGTTCTGTTGAATTTCTCCAAGCAGTCCCATATATCCGCTGCAGCATTGGTTTACTCTCATCGCCGCGCCAGTATGCTCCTGCCACATTGAGCAGTTTGATAGCATCGGGATTGATTTCCTTTGTGTTTTTTACATGCGGGCCGCGGCAGAGATCAATAAAAGTATCCTGCTGGTAAGTGGATATCTCCACCTCTTCTTCAATGGGTTCGCCGTATTCATCGACGCCGCCTGCTTCCAGACCGTCAATCAATTCGATTTTATATGGCTGGTCTTTGAAGATCTTGCGTGCCTCATCAGCGGAGACGACCTCTTTATTAAAATCGAACTTGCCGGAGATGATCTCGCGCATTCGTTTCTCTATTGTTACCAAATCCTCTGGTGTGAGAGTCCGTGGCAGGTCAAAATCATAATAAAAGCCGTCCTGTATCGGTGGTCCGATTGAATATTTGGCTTCCGGGATTAATTCCAGCACCGCCTGTGCCATAACGTGCGCGCTGGAATGCCTGATACGGTAAAGTTCGCTGTTCTGGTATTCTTCTTTGTTGTCAATCATTTGGTTGCCTCCATCAATCCCGATTTGCGTATGAATGATCTTCAGTATTCTGGTCGTCTCCAATTAACGAAAAATCTCGCCCGATCTGGGGCGAGAGACGAATTTATCTCACACGGTTCCACCCAGATTTACTCTTTTGAAGAGTATCTCTGAAACAGATAACGGTGTTACCCGTTCCCCTTACTCAGGTTTTTATGCCTTTTCAGGTTTATGCTCGCAGGTGGTTTTCACTGGTCTGGCAGTTCTGGTTTGCTCCAGAATTCCTGAGAAGATTTTCAGCCCAGGATCTTCTCTCTCTTTCGGTCCAGAAACCAGTTACTCTTCCTGGTCAAAGCAGTTAAGGTGGGCGGAACAGGACTCGAACCTGCGGCCTCTGCGATGTCAACGCAGTGCTCTAACCAGCTGAGCTATCCGCCCGCGCCTGAGGATTATACAACTTCAAGTGGAAATAGGCAAGTTGAACAATTTCTATCCAAAAAATTTATCCATGAATTTGCTTACGGATATTGCAACAGCATCGGGCTGCTCGAGCATGACCATGTGGCCTGCATGTGGAATGATCTCCAGTTCCGAATTGCGGATTTTTGTGTTGAGGTAAATGGAAAATCGCGGTGGGGTCATTTTGTCGTCCGCTCCGCAAAGTATCAGTGTGGGTTGAGTTATTCGGTATACGCTTAAAATCTCATCAAAATTGTCACAGACCTTAAAATCAGCATAAAGGACGCTGTAATTTGTTTCAAGTATTCTTTTTTTAGCGAGTTTCACTAATCGCTCAGATGCTGTTGGGCTGAATGAATTTTTAATTATGATCGCGATGCCTGAGTCGAAGGTTGATGGACTTGAGGTTCGGTCTAACAGTTCCGGGTTAACGTTGAATGCCGCCCCACTTCCTATCAGACCTAATCCCACCACATAATCAGGGTAGTGAATCGCCAGAGTCTGGGCGATAGCGGAGCCCATCGAGTGCCCAATAAATACAGCTCGGTTCAGCCCTATCAAATCCATCCATTCCAGGATATCTTGAACATACGCACCTATAGATTGGCGTACCCGCCCGGATGATTTGCCGTGACCGGGCAAGTCCAATGAGAATACATGATGTCCAGGGAGTCGACGGATTTGGGGTGGCCAGAATAGGTGGCTTCCACCTGCCCCGTGGATTAAGACAATTGGGGGGTGTGTGCTTTTACTGGATTTTGTATACTGGAAATAATATATTTCTGAGGCGATTGGCATCGTGTAAACGCTATGAATTGTTATTCTCTCAATAGTTCTAGGATGGTTGCTTTTGCTTTATTAATTGCCTTTGCCCGGTGGCTGACTTCATTTTTTTGGGGCAAACTTAATTGCGCCATGGTTTTATTAAGTTCTGGCAGGAAGAAAATTGGATCATACCCAAAACCATATTCGCCATGTTCTTCAGGAATTATTTCGCCCTTACAAAGACCTTCAAAGAAATATGTTCTTTCCGAAGGGGAGGCAATTGCGACGACACACCTGAATTGTGCTGTCCATGGCTGTGTATATCCCTTTAAAAGGTTTAATAGGTGGATTCTCCGGTCTGCATCGTTTGTTTCTTTTTTTTTGGTGATCCGTGCTGAGTGGATACCTGGTTTACCACCGAGCGCGTCTACCTCCAACCCGCTATCATCCGCCAGGGTTACCAATCCGCTTCTTTTAGCAAATTCGGACGATTTTTTCTGCGCATTCGCCTGGTAAGTAGACCCATCCTCTTTGATCTGGATGCCAAGTTTGAGATCTCCAGGTGTGACCAGTACAATTGGAAGGTTCTTTAATAGATTTTTTATTTCTAACAGTTTTCCGGAGTTGTTGCTGGCTATCAATAGTTTTTGCATTAATCACCTTTTTTTAGAAGGTCTGCCTCAACCAGGTCTGGAAGAATCAGTTGATGTGTAACCTTGCTATCGATAAAGATTTAATTTGCTGTGATATAATAACAGCAAGTTTTATATTATTTTATCAAGCGAATGAGAGTTGCTCCATCTTTTGGAAAATATTCCGGTTGGAGTTTTTTTAATCCAAATCAAGCTATGAACGCTACATCATTATTGCGGTTAAATGTTGGCTTTATCATCCACGAATCAGTTGGTTATAGCCGCAAATTTCCCATAAGTGTTGATCTTATTGAAATTCAACCTGATCTGGTACTTTCAGAAATGGATGGAAATATTAAAGTAACCCGAACGGCGGAGGGATTACTGGTCCAGGTCAAGATGGTCGCTAGAGTGAGTATTGAATGTGTTCGCTGCTTGGATAGCTTTTCGCAGTTGCTCTACATTGATTTTACAGATTTGTACAATTTCGCTCACCACATCAGTGATGAATCCGATTTGATAGTCCCTGAGAACGGCATCCTAGATATGACTCCTTCGATTCGGGAGGAGATGCAGGTAGCAATTCCGATCAAACCTCTCTGCCGTCCTGACTGCAAAGGATTGTGTCCTGTGTGCGGCGAAAACCGCAATATTGTTCAGTGCGACCACCATCAGGACTCGATTGACCCAAGACTGGAGAGTCTGAGAACTCTTTTGAATGGGGAATAATACGCTGTAGAATTAATCGTTTAAGCGTAATACTTCGGGTGGTTTCGATTATAGATGATTAAATTTATAATTGCAGTGTTTTTTAGGCTGTCCAGCCAGGACAGCCTTTTCATTTATAATTACCCCAAACAGGGAGTGTGCGTATGTCACAAAATATTCTAGTTGCAGTTGCCTGGCCTTATGCCAATTCGCTGATTCACGTTGGGAACATAACCGGTTCTTACCTGCCTGCGGATATCTTTGCGCGCTACCACAGACTTGCTGGCAATAATGTGATTATGGTTTCTGGATCGGACGCTCACGGGACACCAGTGACGGTTCGGGCAGACCAGGAGAACTCCACACCTGTCGAAGTGTATAAACATTACCATGGTGGTTTTATCGAGTTGTTCCAAAAACTTGGCATTTCATATGACCTGTTTACCAGTACCCACACTGAAAATCACTTCAAGGTGTCTCAAGCGATCTTCTTGGCTCTCCAAAAAAATGGTTATCTGTACACAGAAAGCCAGGAACAATGGTATGCACCTTCACAGGGTCGGTTTTTACCTGACCGTTATGTGGAGGGAACTTGCTATAACTGCGGATATGAACGAGCCAGGGGAGACCAATGTGAAAACTGTGGAACCCTGATAGATGCATCCCAATTAATCAACCCCAGATCGAAAACGGATGGAACTCGCCCAGAAATGCGGGAGACTGAACATTTTTATCTCGACCTTGCAGCCCTGCAAAGCGCGATTGTGGAATTCCTCGAAGAACGTGAGGGTTACTTCCGTCCAAATGTCGTCCGACAGTCCCTTGGCCAGATACGCGCCGATGGATTGCACGGTAGAGCCATAACCCGAGATCTTGACTGGGGTATTCCGGTTCCAATTGAAGGTTGGGAAGGGAAATGCCTGTATGTATGGTTTGAGGCTGTGATTGGATATCTATCTGCAGCAATTGAATGGGCGAAATTGGAAGGAGACCCTTATCTATGGCAGCGTTGGTGGACTGATTCATATGCTAAATCATTCTACTTTATAGGCAAAGATAATATCCCCTTTCATGCGATTATCTGGCCTGGTCAGCTGATTGGAGCCGGGGAATGGTTTGGTAGGATATTCTCCGGTCTTGAAGGAACTCACCTGAATCTGCCGTATGATGTGCCTGCAAATGAATTTATGAATTTAGAGGGCAAAAAGATTTCCGGCAGTCTGAACTGGGCTGTGTGGGGATTGGATTTTCTCTCTCGCTACGATCCCGATCCCCTGCGTTATTACCTCACGGTTAATATGCCGGAAACAAAGGATACCGATTGGGATTGGGATGATTTTCTCCGTAGAAATAATGACGAACTTGTTGCCACCTGGGGAAATCTTGTTAATCGCGTGCTTTCTTTTGCATACAAACACTGGGATGGAAGAGTACCAGATCCCGGTGAACTTCGCAGTGGAGATATCGAACTATCTCATAGAATTGAAGCTGGGTTTTTTAGGGTTGGCGAGTATTTAGAAAAAGTACACTTGCGGTCCGCTTTAGGTGAGGTGATGCAGATTGCGAGTGAAGTTAACAAGTACCTGGATGAAACCGCGCCCTGGTTTGAGATTAAGAATAATAAGGATGAAGCTGCCAAATCAATTTACACTGCCCTCCAGGCGATAAATTCGTTGAAGGTGATGTTCGCGCCATTTTTGCCGTTTACCAGCGAAAGGTTGCATTATTACCTGGGCTATTCAAAGCCCTTATTTGGAGAACAATATACTCTACCAGTTGAAGACTCCCTGGGAATTCATGAAGCACTTCTGTACCGGTCTGGAAAGGCTGAAGGTAGTTGGAATGCGGAAATCCTGCTTGCAGGCCACAGATTATTAAAACCAGAACCTCTCTTTAAGAAACTTGATGATCAGATTGTCGCAGAAGAGAGGGCCAGGTTGAGCAGCTAAATTTATTATCTGCGAAAAATATTCACACCTAAAAACAAAACTGATTATCCAGTAGTGCTGCAAAAAGATGCGACAGCAATATATAAGGTATTATGCTGCAGCCTCGGGTTTCGAGTTTAAGTTTCTGAGAACCCAGCGTTTTTCTTGGCTTTTAAAAATCAATTCATATACTCTATTGATCGGCACCATGACAAGAAAATGCAAATCATCATCAAATTGCCACTTTCGCGATATCATCTGGATCTCATACTCTTTGTCCTGGTATATAAAGCCTTTTGGGGTTAAATTTCCATTCCGGTCGAAAAATCCCCACACTTCCACATTCTTAAATCTCAGGTTTTTAACTTGCCGATCTTGAGCTTTCGTTGTATCTTCAGGATGTTGGTTCGCGCTTTGTATTAAAGTTTCCAGTAAATCCAGAGACTTCTGGGCAGTTTTTTCCTTTATTTGCAGCCGATTCCCTTGAAAATCGAAATCCCAGCTATCTTCATAGCCCTGTAAGTTTATAGCAATCCATATTAAGCCGACGGGTTTTTCCTCCGTGCCGCCGTCAGGTCCTGCAATGCCGCTTACTGCCAGACCAATGTCTGTTTTGAATAACTTCCGAACACCAGCTGCCATTTCGGTCACTGTTTGTCTGCTAACCGCGCCGAATTTATCTATGGTTGCGGGCTGAACATCCAGCAGATTGATTTTTGCTTCATTAGAATAGACAACAGCTGCGCCGGCGAAGTAATTGGAGGACCCTGGTATATTGGTGATTTTATGTCCAATTAATCCACCCGTGCATGACTCGGCTGTTGATATGGTAAGGTTGTGTTGGGTTAAGAGTTCTCCAATTCTCTTTTCAATGGGTATGCTCATATATCATTGATTATATCTTCAATTTCAGCTGGTTGTCCCTACGTGTTAAAATAATTTCATGACGGGTATTCCGGAACATATTCAGAGTGTATTGGACCATTTGCCTGCAAAGCCGGGTTGTTACCTGATGAAAGATCAGGCTGGCAAGGTCATATATGTCGGCAAAGCGGTGAACCTGCGCAGTAGAGTCCGCTCCTATTATCACCGGGGCTCAAAATCAGATCCTAAAATTGATGAAATGCTGAAGCGGATCGCAGATATTGAATGGATTATTGTCGATTCGGAGCTTGAAGCTTTAATCCTCGAGAACAACTTGATAAAGAAGCACCAACCACACTTTAATGTGCGCTTGAAGGATGATAAAACATACCCTTATATCCGTGTTCACTGGGGAGACCCTTTCCCAAAAGTGACAGTCACCCGCAGGCTCGAGCTGGATGGATCACGCTATTTTGGACCTTATACAAGCGTTTGGGCTGTACATCAGACAATGGATGTTCTCCGTAGGATTTTTCCATTCTTGACCTGTGACCGTGAGATCACAGGTCTTGATACCCGGGCGTGTCTTTATCTGGACATAAAATTATGCTGTGCACCTTGTATTGGATCGGTTGACCAGAACCATTACAGACAGATGATAGATGACTTATGTAATTTTCTCGATGGTCGCTCTGAGAAAATAGTTCGGCGCATGAAAACCGAAATGCAACAACATGCCAAACAACTCCAGTTTGAAAAGGCAGCCTCTCTTAGAGATCAAATAAATGCAATTGAGAAGGTTGTAGAAAAGCAAAAAGTTGTTTCGAGCGAATATATCGATTCGGATGTAATTGCATTGGCAAGGTCAAAAAGTGACGCCTGTGTCCAGGTTTTCTTCATCCGCGGTGGAAAGCTTGTAGGTCGAGATTACTTTATGTTGGAAGGCGCGCAGGAAGCTCAGGATTCGGATGTTGTAGCTGAATTTATTAAGAGGTTTTACGATCAGGCTCCTAAGGTGCCTTCCCAATTGTTGCTTCCCCATGAAGTTGAAGAAGCAAAAATTATCAAGCAGTGGTTAGAGCAGAAACGCCCGGATCAAAAAATTGAGATCAGGATGCCACGCCGTGGTAAAGAACGAGAGTTGATCAAGATGGCAACCGAAAACGCGGTGGAGACATTAAATTCTCTTAAAGCCCAATGGGAATCCGATCGTCACCGCCAGGAACAGGCATTGAATGAGCTCCAGGAGAAATTGAGGCTCAAAAACCCCCTAAACCGGATTGAGTGTTACGATATTTCCAACACCCAGGGAACTGCTGCGGTTGGCAGTATGGTGGTTTTTGAGCAGGGTGTTCCCAAGAAAAAGCTTTACAGGCGTTTTAATATTAAGAGTGTGGAAGGTCCGGATGATTTCGCCAGTATGGAAGAAGTACTCCTGAGGCGTTTTAATCGCTGGCGGCTCGCCCAGGAAGCAAAGGAACAGCCAGGGGTAAAACCAGACCTGGCTTTTAACAGCTTGCCCAATTTATTGGTTATTGATGGCGGCAAGGGACAGCTGAGCCGGGCGAATAAGATTTTGAAAGAGTTTAATTTAGATGGGAAAATCCCGGTTGTAGGATTGGCAAAGCAGAACGAAGAAATATTTTTCCCGGATAAGCCGAATCCTTTGCTCTTACCCGAAAAATCA
>JBJYWI010000131.1:0-2587 GCA_046259385.1 Anaerolineales bacterium | reverse complement strand
TCAAACGAATCATAGCACAATTACCTGAGAACGCCACTGTCCTAGATATCGGTTGCGGAAATGGTGAATTGTATCTTGAGTTGTTTCGCAATGGTTTTAAGGGTAATTACATAGGGTTGGATTTCAGTGATGAAATGGTAAGCATTGCAAAGAAGAGGTGCCGCACTGCACTGGACAACCATGGAATGGGAAAAGAAAACAAATTCAACAATCCAATCTTTCTGGTAAGGGATATCACAAATCCCAACTGGAGCTTGGACCTTCCCTCAAAGTTTTTTAACTTTATTTTTGCTTTTTCTGTTCTTCACCACATTCCGGGAATGGGTGTAAGAATCACCTTATTAAGAAACACGCGCAAGCAACTCCACGAAAACGGTTTATTATCTCTTTCGGTATGGCAATTCCTTAACAGTCCTAAACTCCGAAAACGAATCATTCCCTGGAAAGAAGTTGGACTCGACTCCAACATAGTTGATCCTTTGGATTATCTGTTAGATTGGAAACACGAAGGCTTTGGACTTCGTTATGTGCATCATTACAGCCGCGCAGAATTGGAATTCCTGGCAATTGAGACAGGTTATTCGATATTAAAAACCTTTATTTCTGATGGTGAAGGAGGTAACCTGGGTCTTTACCAGATCTGGGGTAAAAATGTTATAAGGAACTCGATAGTATAATATTCCAATTGAGCAAATGACAATTCAGGTTTTATTGCATTCACATACCCTTCTTAAATCAACAAATAAAAATGCCTATCCTGGTAATATCCGACATCCACGCTAATCTAACAGCGCTTGAAACAATTCTCGATGATGCAGGAGAATATGATTCGGTATGGTGCCTTGGAGATCTGGTGGGCTATGGTCCTGATCCTAATGAATGCATCCAGAGAGTTCAGGAACTACCAGGACTAAAATGCGTTATTGGAAACCATGATGCTGCCGCTCTTAACCGGATTGATAATATGTCATTCAATGCAGAAGCGCGTGCAGCATTGGAATGGACCAAGGCAACGTTAACACAGAGCAGTATTGCATTTTTAAGCGAATTGCCGGAAACTGTCGTGGTGGATCAAGTAACAATGGTTCACGGCAGCCCGCGCCAACCTGTTTGGGAATATCTCATGGATGCGAATACTGCTACGATCAATTTCAATCATTTTTCTACACCTTTTTGTTTTGTAGGACATACCCATTTGCCGGTCATTTTTCGATTAAACCCGGAGGATGCTTTTTCTAAAATAAAAATTCCAGAACCCAACAAGCAGATAACTCTGCAAACCAGAACGATAATTAATCCCGGTTCAGTTGGGCAGCCGAGGGACAATGACCCGCGCGCGTCTTATGCCCTCTACGATCCCAAGAAAAACATGTGGGATTACAGAAGGGTTGAATATGATATACCGTCGGTTCAGGTGAGAATGGGTAAAGCCGGATTGCCAACCCGTCACATAATTCGCCTCGAAAACGGGTGGTGAATTATTAGAAGGTTTTATTCAGGGGAACAAAATCAGACCCACAAACGTCTCAATTCTTATAAAAATAATTGGGAGTGCTGTCATGAGCAAAACAAGTAAAAGATTCACTGGAAAGGAACTGTTACCGGTATTATTAATTGCCCTGTTATTGGCATCGTGTGCATCAGCACCTAAATCATTATCGCAGCCAGCAAATGAAGAGGCTGCAGTCGAATTTGAAGCAGTCCCTGCAGCTTCACCGGAGTTGTTAGATGAAGATTCATATGCAAGGTCTCCCAATGAGCCAGCTTTTAATGATATCGAAAGGATCATCATTAAGAATGCAGGAATAACTATCGTTGTGGGTGATCCCGGTGAGACACTGGAGAGCATCAGCAGAATGACTGAAGAACTGGACGGTTTTGTGGTATCAGCAAACCTATACCAGCGAGAATTGGATAACAACCTCAATGTAAGCCAGGCGACCGCCACCCTTCGGGTACCAGCTCAAAAATTAAATGATGCCCTAAACTATATTAGAGGATTGAGCAACCAGGATCCTTTGAGTGAAACTGTTGAGAGCCAGGACATTACTCGTGAATATGTTGATCAGAAATCACGCTTGCGCAACCTGGAAAAAACTGAAGAGCAACTTCTAAAAATTATGGAAGAAGCCGATGAAACCGAAGACGTTTTAGCAGTCTACAATGAACTCATGCGAGTTCAAGAACAAATTGAAATCACCAAAGGACAGATACAATATTACGAGCAGTCCGCTGCTATGTCCCTAATCAATGTAGAAATCCTTGCGGACGAGGCAGTCCAACCGCTGACTATTGGAAGCTGGCAGCCTGGAGGCGTCGCAAAAAGCGCAATTCAGGCACTGATAGATGCGCTAAAATTTATTGTTGACTCTCTGATCTGGATCCTTATTTTTATTCTCCCGGTTATTTTTATCCTCCTCCTTGTCATTGGGTTGCCGTTGTTTCTTGTCCTGCGTGTAATTCGACGCAGACGAAAGAAGAAAAAAATGATAGAAAATACTGAACCACCAACCAGTCGCGAATCCAATTAGTGCTTTCTCAGCAGCAAAAAAACGCCGTTGATCAATAATCAGATCAACGGCACTTT
>JBJYWI010000130.1:0-5981 GCA_046259385.1 Anaerolineales bacterium | reverse complement strand
AAATGGTTTGCCGGAAACAATCAAATGGTACCGGGAAAACCCCAATTTCTACCAATCTAAACAGAACATTGTATAAAGTAATCCAAAAAATTATCCTATGAAAGCCGTGATTTTAGCCGGGGGAAAAGGCACCCGCCTGACCCCTTTTACAAAAATTTTGCCAAAACCATTAATGCCGATCGGTGACATGCCGATCCTGGAAATACTGATAGAACAGATGAAATCCGCCGGGATTTCAGAATACATTCTCACTGTCGGACACCTGGCGGAACTACTGCGGGCTTTTTTTGGGGACGGCGAGAGACTGGGAGTAAACATTGAATACAGCATGGAGGATTTGCCTCTCGGTACTGCCGGCCCGCTTTCCTTGTTAGCAGATAGATTGGATGCTCCGTTTCTGATCTGCAATGGAGATGTACTGACGAACCTCGATTTCAACCAGCTCATCAATTTCCATTTACAATCAAACACTATTGCAACCATCGCTTCCAAATCGAGGCAGGTCGAGATAGATCTCGGAGTCCTGCAGGTTGGTGAGGACGACCATCTGACGGGGTACCTCGAAAAACCAATCTACAATTTCGATGTCAGCATGGGAATCTATGTGTTCGAACCGCGGGTACTGGAATATGTCCCCTACAACCGTTACTTGGACTTTCCGGACCTGGTGCTGAAAATGATCAAATCAGGAGAAACGGTTAAAAGATTCCAGTTTGACGGCTACTGGCAGGACCTTGGAAGACAGGCTGATTATGAACAGGCTGTCCAGGATTTTGAACATATGCGTTCAGAGTTCCTCCCTTCAACATCCGAGAAATGACTGAAACGATCTGGAATGTGCCTCTCTCCGATATTAATTACGGGGAAGCTGAGGAAAAAGCTGTCCTGGAAGTGCTGCGCAGCCGCTGGCTTACGATGGGCTCTGTTACCGGTGAATTTGAGCGCCAGTTTGCCGCCAAGTTGAATACAGGACATGCCGTAGCGGTGTCTAACGCCACTTCAGCGCTGCACCTCGCATGCCTTGTTTTAGGAATCGGCGAAGGGGATGAAGTCATCCTCCCCTCACTCTCCTTTGTCGCCACAGCAAACGCTCCCACATACTGCGGCGCCCGGGTACGCTTTGCTGATATACTCGGTCCGGATGAGCTGACCATTTCTCCCGACTCAATCGAAGGCGCGATCACCCCGCAAACAAAAGCAGTCATCGTAATGCACTATGCCGGGTTCCCCTGCCGGATGGAGGAAATTATGGAAATCGCCTCCAGGCACAACCTGGCGGTGATAGAGGATGCAGCCCACGCTCCCGGAGCTGTCCTCAATGGAAAATTTTTGGGCACCTGGGGGGATATCGGCTGTTTCAGCTTCTTTTCCAATAAGAATCTTGTCACCGGCGAAGGCGGGATGCTGGTCACCCGGAGCGATAAACTGGCAGAGAAAGCCAGGTCTCTTCGTTCGCATGCGATGACCAGCCAGACCTGGGACCGCCACCAGGGGCATGCCTATTCATACGATGTGGTCGGGCTCGGATATAACTACCGGATTGACGAAATCCGTTCAGCCCTTGGGATCGTTCAGCTGGCGAAATTGGATGCCGACAACGTAGCCCGTTCAAGGATCACAGAGCATTATTGGAATGCATTTAAATTGTTTCCCCTAACGCTGCCTTTCCGAGAACTGGTATCAAAAAAAGAATGTAAAGGTGCATACCACATCTTTCCTATCCTGCTTCCGAATGTTTCCGACCGCAAGATGTTTATGGAGACGCTCCGGTCTGAAGGCATCCAGACCAGCATCCATTACCCACCCATCCACCAGTTCAGCTTTTATTCCAATCGCTATCCAGATGTTTCCCTTCCAAATACCGAACATGTTGCCCGTCGCGAAGTTACCCTGCCTCTTTTTGCTTCAATGACCTCAATCCAAACCGAGCGCGTGATCAAGGTTGTAACCGGGGCTTTATGATCGCACCTATTACCATTTATCATTCTAGTTTCTGATTCCCGGGTCGACAATTCCCACGAAATTGCAGGTCTTGGAATGAATTCTTACCCAACAATTTGAATATCACCTTTACCTCCCAAAAGATCCTTTCCGCTGAAATCTGGTTTCTTTTTGCTCTTTCCGCCTTGAGCTTGTTCTGGATCCAGTTGCTGCCTCTCATAACCCTTGCGGCGATATTCTTCTGGACAATACGCTTAATCGGAAACGGTTATCTGACTATGCGCACTCCCGCTGACTGGGGGATTGGGTTGCTCTGCCTAGCTATGCTGGTAACTGTATACGCAACAACAACCCTGGAAAAGACCATGATCCAGGTCTGGCGGTTTCTTGCGGGAATTGCTCTCTTTTACGCGATTGTTAACTGGTGCTCTTCGCATTCCAGGATCAGGTTGCTGTTTACCGGTTTAACCTTAGCCGGTCTTGGGCTCGCTCTTTTTGCTCCATTCAGCGTATTGTGGACATTCGACAAAATCACTTTTATCCCCGAATTGTTTTACAGGTATTTCTCCATACTGGTATCTGACAGCGCCAATCCGAGCGTTATGGCAGGCAGTCTTGTAATCCTGCTTCCCTTTCCACTATCGATTTTGATCTTTCGGTGGAAACGAGCTGGGAAGATAGACAAGATGCTTGCAGCATTAGCATTTTCGCTTATGATGGTTATGCTAATACTAACCCGGGCGCGCAGCGCTTGGACCGCAACCGCGGCTGTATTTTTGACCTTTCTGCTTCTGTTCGACCGCCGGTCCTGGATTCTGATCTTTCTGGGTATTGTGATACTAATAGCGCTGGTAATGGTTTTGGGAGATATGCAAATTCTGGAAGTGCTGCTTTACAGCAATACAGTTGGAGATCTGGATACCAGGCTTGAGATATGGTCGCGGGCTCTCATCCTCATTCGCGATTTCCCCTACACCGGTGTCGGGATGGGATCCTTCCAGGAGGCAGCAGAGACATTTTTCGCCTACGACCAGTACGCCCCTGCCTATATCCCCCACGCCCACAACATCTTCATGCAGGTCGCGGTTGACCTTGGCATGCTGGGACTGGTCGCCTGGTGTTCGATCTTTTTAACTATGATCTATCTCTCCTGGCGATTCTTCAGATACGGAAAGCTAAAGGGGGAACAACTCATCATGGCATCTTGTGCAGCGCTGCTTGCAAGCCAGATTGCTCTGATTATTAACGGGCTGACGGATGCGGTGGTTTGGGGTATGGTTCGGCCAGCGCCGCTGGTTTGGGTAATCTGGGGTTATGCTGCAGCGATCTCGATATATTCGATTAATCGGGTTAAACATTTTCAGACATTGAAACATGAAGGATCTACACCTGAATTTAATCCTAACCTAAACCAGATGAATTGAATTGTAATCCAAAGCTGGAACATAATTTCAGCAGGTAATTTTTATAAAAATCTCAAATTAGCTCGATCTGAGATGCTGGTTAAGGTTCAATATCCAAAAATTGGGGAAAGAGTAAAGAATTTTCCTGGTAAAAAAGTTAGGGTGCTCAATTTTACTGATCAAAAAAGTACAGGGATAGCTCAAATCTCTTTGTAAAAATTTTCAAAATAATAAGAATGAAATATTCTGATACTCTTATAAGTAATACCCTGCTCTTTCGGAAACTTAATCTTATCCTGTCCTGCCTGTATAAGAATGGTATTTAGGGAATGGTTTTGAAATTAACTGCATTAGTAGACACGATTTATGAGGACAATGGATATGTTTTTGTTATTAAACCTGATCATCTCGTCAATTCAGTTTTAGGCGATATAATATCCAGCGCTTTTTCTACATTTATCAATGGTTCAATAATATGAAAACAAAGGGTTGACCTAACTTCAGTTAATATTATTTATGGAACTCAGACAATACTTGTATTTTATCCGCAAGTGGTTATGGCTGCTGGCAATCGGGGGAGTGCTGGGAGGGCTTATTGCCTTTATTATCAGTCTAAGAACTCCAACAGTCTACCAGACCAGTACCCGCGTCATGGTCAGCCAGTATTCTTCCACCGAAGGGTATGATTATTCGCTCTGGCGTGAAATTCAGCTCGCCCAGACCTATTCACATTTGCTCACTGCGGGTCCGGTAATCGAGCAATTGAGTGAACAACTTGGCTATTCAATCTCATCAGGTCAGATCAATGTCAGCCAGATTGAGGACTCGCACTTGCTCAATATCAGTGTCAAAGACCGAGACCCGGTCAGGACTGCTGATATCGCTAATCACTTAGTTGAAGTATTTAATATTTACAACGAGAATATCCAATCTGACCGTTACGCAGCTTCAGAGGAGCTTTCTCAAGCACAAATAACAAAACTGGAGGAACAGATTAACGCTCTGCAGGACGAACTGGTTGAATCTTCTCAGCAGAGCCAAGCGATTGAGGAGTCCCAGCTTCAGCAGCAAATCGCCGATTTGAAAATCCAACTTGATAATACTGAGATGGAGATAATCAGAACAGAACAGAATCTGGAAAGCTTTTTCCCCACTCCATTTCCCACTTCAACACCAGCGACAAGCTTTTCATCAACCGCAACACCTATCCCAACGCCGACTTTATCACCTTCTGCTGATATTGAATATAAAGAAACTCAGAACCAGCTTGACCAGCTAAAAACTTTAAGAGAATTATATAAGGAAGCTTATGCGAATTTATTGGTGATTGGCAATCCTGGTGAAGAATCTGCGCAAAACAGCTCAAATCCCTCCCGGGTAGCCCAACTACAAACCACACTCGAACTGTACCAGCGACTGTATACCGAATTGCTCAATAATTATGAAATGATCCGGCTTGCACGCCTTCGTAACACACCCAATATAGTCCAAATAGAAAAGGCTGGTATACCATCAAGCCCAATACAACCGCAACCTGCACACAGCGCTCTGCTAGGTATTGTAATTGGTGTATTTGCTACAGGCGCAGCTGCGTTTGTGATCGAGTATCTGGACGATACAATTAAATCACCCTCTGATGTTACTGAGCACCTCGGAATTCCGGTTATTGGATTAATTGGAGATATGGAACAGGTCAAGTCCAAACAAAAAGATAAAAACGGCGTCTTTGTTCTTGAGAATCCGCACTCACTAATTACAGAGGAATTCCGGAGTCTAAGGACCAACCTTAATTTCTACAGCGTTGACCATCCTCTCAGGTCCCTGGTGATTACCAGCGCCAACCCTTCAGAAGGAAAAACAACAGTTGCTGTGAATCTTGCTGCCATCCTGGCGCAAACGGAAAAGGATGTTTATCTTATAGATGCTGACCTCAGGCGTCCTGCGGTGCACCATTTTTTTGATTTACCCAACCGGGTTGGCTTATCCGATATTTTTAAATCGGACGCTTTAATCGCCGATATCAGCAATGACTGGGATGACCTGAAAGTCAAGATCATCACAAGTGGAGCCCTGCCTCCAAACCCAACCGAACTTCTCGGTTCCAAACGGATGAAGAAGTTTCTGGAGGATATAAGCTCTATTTCTGATATCGTAATTCTCGATACGCCGCCAGCGTTTGTCACCGACCCGGTCGCTTTGGGAGCGCAGGTTGACGGTGTGATCATTATAGTAGAACCAGGCAAGACAAAGATCGGACAGGTGCAGGTCCAGTTGGTGCAGCTCTATCAGGGGAACGTGAATGTTTTAGGTGTTGTCCTGAACCCCATAACGCGCCAGTTTTCATCGTATTACAGGGGTTACCGTTACTACTCAAGGTATTACTCCAAGGAATTTGGTGATTACTTCGGTGAAAATGGCGGGGATGAATAACAACGCTGAAAGCAAAATCCACAAGAAAGAATCGAAAAACTGCCCTTTTATCGGTATTAAAGAAGAACCCGATTCTTTTTTTGGATACGCCAGCCCATCAAATTACTGCTTTCACGCCACCCCTCCTGGCAGCGTGAAGCGTTCCCACCAGGATAAGTATTGTCTTACCGGTTCTTTTCGTGAATGCGAGGTTTTCTTTTCTTCCGG
>JBJYWI010000129.1:0-3991 GCA_046259385.1 Anaerolineales bacterium | reverse complement strand
ATGTATCTCTCTTCTTCTCTGTTTGATTATCCGAGATTGTTTCCGATTTCTGGGAATAATAATCCCCCAGCAGTCCGTATGTCCAATCATAAAAAGGATCCAGTTCCAGAGATTCCTGTAATTTTGGCAGTGCTTCTTCCAGATTTTCCTCAACGGCAAGATAATGAAGCGCCCATTCATCCCATATGCGCGCGTTATTTGGGCTTAATACAACCGCTCTGGAAAAATAATCGGAGGCTGTATCAGCTCGTTGCTGCTTGATTTCATTGTCTCCAGCAAATGCAGCCCACAAGCTGAACAGACGCGCCAGATTTGCAGTATGATCGGTATTCAACGGATTAATAAGCTGCGCTTTTTTTAGGTCTTGTGCTGCTTGCGAGATCAATGCATCTCTCTCTCCAGCATTTAACATTTCTTTAGCGTGTTCGAGGTAAGCTCTTCCTAGGAAGAGGTAATAATAATCCTCGTTAGGGGCAAGGTCGATCGATCGATTATAAATTTGTATGGCAATAGGCCAGTATTTTGAACGGGAAAACGAATCAGCTGCTTTAAATGCCATGTCCGCTTGGATAACTCGCAGATTAGTATAAGATGCCAGCAAGACTGCCAGTAGAAATGTAGTCACTCCCGAAAATATACTCCCGAATTTCCATCTGAACGATTTTTCCGGCCAACTCTTTGGTAATACGATTGAAAAAATAAAAAGCAATGCTAAAAGGTATATATAGTAATTTGTTAAAAGCCTTTCGGACTTTTCAACCTGACGCATGATTGAATCCAGTGAGTTAGCCGAGTTTCCAGCTAAAGAAGCCATATAGCTCGCATGTATCACCCAGAATATTAAACTGAATAAAAAAGAAATCCCCATAATCACTAGTATACTTTTCCAAAGTTGCGAATTCTTATCCGTGTCACCAGGTTCAGAGTTGGAAACTGTCTCGCTCGCAAATACAAGAGTAGCAGTAACCCATGTGACAACCACCATAATCAAAACACCAAATGAACTGGCAGAATATCCCTTCCCTGCCCGCGTAATCGAGTTCCAGATAATTTCAAAATTATTTGTCGACCCGAACGAATTAGAAAGCATATTGAAACCGATTGTAGTGAGTAAAACGGAGAGGATAAATCCATATATCAGAGCATCATTAATCCATGGAGATTCTCCTAACCAATTCGATCCAAATGGTACTTTCTTTTTCTGTCGTTTTCTACTCTTTGATTTAGTATTTTCAGCTTCCTTTCTAGCTTTGCCTGCCTGGTTATTTGGGTTAACCTCAGCATTACCAGAGATGTGTTGCTGATTAAATATGGATTGATAAGTTATTTCTAGTAGGGATAATTGATCAAATCTCGTCGACCCCTGGAGCAATTCGCCAAATGGAAACAAAAATCCTGCTAAAAATAATAATCCTGTAAATACCCAGAAATTCAGTTGTGTCGCAGCAATAGCAATTCCAAAATTAATCTCGACATAATGAGCAATTATGGCAGCGATCAAACCAAGAATGATGTATGACCTTGCTTTCTCTGAGTAACTTTTAGGTGATGTAAACTTCCCAAGTAAAGATATTAGAATTAAATAAATCAAAACACCTGCTATCATTCCAAAAGGTAGCGCAACACCAAATAAACCAGCACCCATTACGCTGACAAAAATTATCGAACTGATTAAACCACCCGATATCATCAACCCAAAGAAAAGTATTTGCTCATTTCTGGATCGAATCAATCCAAGCCAAGATAAACTGAAATAGACAATTGAACTGAATAAAAATAAATACGCAATCAAGCCCAGTAAACCAGTGATAACCAGGGAATCCCAAGTCTCGTTATGAGATCTATCTGGGGATGCGTTTCTCTTTTCAACCTGAGTGAGCTCCGGGGGATAAAATGGGTTGTAGGCAACATACATGCTTTCAGGTCCGTACCCAATCAAAGGTCGTATACTATTGAATCGATCAGGTTCTCCATCTGGATATTCAATTGGCTCGTGTGGCAGCACAAGGTTGACAGCCCCACTCCAGATTAGGGTCCTGACTCTTCCCGTTCGGCTCTCCACATCGAGCAACTGACCCAGACGACCTAGACCAGACGCTTTCTGCAATTCTTGTAATGGCCCACCGGGAATATTTAAAGCCGCGAGAAATACTACCGCTACCAAGAAAATGTTTACCCCTAATAGTGTCAACCACCTTTTATTCCAGATTAAAGACAAACCTAACCAGAGGAATACTAGACTCGCCCCCCAACCCAACCAGGGCCCCCGACTACCACTGAAATAAAGCGCAATCACTTGGAGCGTTGCTATAAATACATATGAAGTTGCCCGTAAAAAATTTTTAATCAAATCTCCCCGCTCCTGTAGCAAATCTTCCAATGATTCCACAATACGCATCACTGTGATTGGAAAAACCATAATTAGATATGCGCCGATAAATATGGAATTGCCCAGGTTAGATGCGATTCGTTTAGATACATCACCTCCCCAAGGGATCGGGTCAATCTGATACCTCTGCAATACCCCATATAGGCTCACTGGTAAACTCGCAATAATCACTGTACTGAGTAATCTTTCAATCTGAGACTTATTCCGAACATTTGATATGATTGCAGCAAATATCACTAGATACGAAATCAGTGTGTAGGTTCCTTGAAGTCGCTGGTAAGAGCCCCAAAAGCTAACTCGAGGTGTGACCGAAAAAATTGTCGCAATAATATGTACAATCAACAAAACAGCTACTGGAAGAATGAATGGTACCTTCAGGATTATTTTAGATTTTTCCCAGAGATTCAAATCCTCATCTGTCTTGGTCCATCCTTCTTCAAAGATTTTAACAAACCAGGCTGCAAGAATTATCAATGAAATTGACCTTAATATGGTCAACTTATCTGGTTCGAAAATCCGACTAGAATAGACATTAAAAAATACTGGCACCAAAATTACCGAAACCAACCAGGAGGTCTCCATAATCGCAGCGCAGTAACGACTTAGTTTTGTTGGCATAAAATTGTTATCTTGATAAATCATGTTATTGCAGGGACTGATATCTCAATTACAATATTTTACTTTAAGCTATTAATTGGATTCTTAAAACCTATCTAATTTGGTAACGAAAAAAGATCAAAATAGAAAAATATACTCAATATAAATCAAATAGATATTCGATTGATATTTTATGCTTTTTTTATGGACATCAAGGAATTATTTGAAGAGCTAGATGAACAAGGCCTTGATTGGAAATCCCAATTGTGGTTGAAGGTTGAACCAAAACTGCGCAATCGTAAATTCTGGCAGGCGGCAGGTTTACTGCTTCTGGCAAATTTGATAGTCGCGATTTTAGGACTGATACGCACACCTCTCATAACCTGGGTATTGCCGAAAGAAGAAGTAGGAATGCTCGCTGTCGTTGCAACCTGGATGCCTTTTTTACAATTAGCCTCGCTGACGGGTCTGGATGGGGCGTCGTACCATTACGTTGCAAATCGTCAACCCTGGGCATATATCATCAATTTGAAGCACCGTCTGCGATGGTCTCTGATTGCATCGGCAGGTTTTTTACTTGGCGCTATTTACTGGTTCTCCCATTCTGAAACCATCATAGCAATCCTGTTCATTTTAGCTGGGTTGACTCTCCCATTCACAACTGGTTTATCCGCCAGCGCCGGCACTCTGGGTGCGCTTGAGGAGTTCAAAAAGCTGTTCTGGTATCGGATATTTGAAAGCTTGACCCGCTTTGCTGGTTTCATTCCACTATTAGCGTTGACAGTGATATCTGGAAAAGTTGTGCTTTTCTATGGCACAAATCAGCTTGCACTAGGAATCATGTTGGTTGTAGTAGCAATTTTATTAAGCAAGAAATTATCAAAATCTGGCGACCAACCAGTATCAATTTCTGAAAGGAATGAGTTGCTTCTCTATGGAAAACAATTGACCGTCATCAATGGGGTCAGCGTTTTGCAGAACCGTACCGACGCTCTTTTAGTTGGA
>JBJYWI010000128.1:18899-28558 GCA_046259385.1 Anaerolineales bacterium | reverse complement strand
AACGATAACCGCTATCACTACTTGAAATACAAACTTAACCCTCCCTCTCATACCCAGTGCGCTTCGTTTGCTTCTCAATCCTTCCCAATCATCAATCGCCCCTAATGCTCCATAGGCTACCATAACCGCCAAGGGCAGCATTATGGAACGTCCTGTTACACTGATACCAATCAATGAGGCTGCATTAAGCAGTATGGTGATGAATAGAACCGGGACAATGATCAAAACGCCTCCCATGGTTGGCGTTCCGAGTTTTGTGTAATGCCGTTCAGGACCTTCAACCCTAATCGATTTACCTACTTTGTAATATCTCAGCACGCGTAATAGCGGTGGTCCCCATATCACAGTCATCATAAAGCTGAAACCTGCCAATGCAAGTGTTGTCGATGTTTGCGTCATTCGCTTTGTTCCAGCGCAGAAACAATACGATCCATCCGCATTCCATGCGATCCTTTAATCAAAACAACATCATTTTCATCAAGGCGATTTTTTAATAGTTCAATTGCCTGATAGCTATCTCCCAATTCTGTTATAGCTTTCTTATCAAGACCGGATTTTCCTGCAGTTTCAGCGATAATTTTTGCCCTTTCTCCTACGGTAACAAGTTCATTTACAACTTCAGCTGCCCGCGCTCCAACCATTTTGTGACCTTCTATCTCATATTTGCCAAGTTCCAACATATCGCCTAAAACCGCGATTTTATTTCCCCCTAATTCATCTAGCAAATTCAATGCTGCCAGTGTAGATTCCGGTGATGCATTGTATGTGTCATCCAGCAACAATGCACCCTCTGCGCTTTGGACCGCCACAAGACGAAGTTGAGCTTTTCCTGAATGCAAACCATCAACAATTTCTTGCCAAGATAATTCTTCAACCAGCCCCAGCGCGGCAGCTCTTAGTACAGTATGAACAGAGTGGCGGCCGATTAACGGTACACGCATATAGTGAATCTCATCCCGGTAGTGAAGCCTCAACCGTATACCATCCAACCCTAGTCCTTCAACGTTATCCGCCCATAAATCAGCCTCAGGATCTATGCCATAAAAGAATATCCTGGCTTTAGTTTTATTCGCCATGTTCTTGACCAGCGGATCGTCATAATTGAGGATAGCCACTCCTTCAGGGTCAGACGGTAGAGCCTGGACCAGCTCGGATTTCCCTTCAGCGATCGCTTCTATTGATCCAGCACGTTCAGCATGAACTGTGCCTATGTTTGTTACCACACCAACTTGCGGATTTGCTATATCACACAAAAATGCAATTTCACCTGGGACATAAAATCCCATTTCAAATATCCCCCTTTGATGTTCTTCAGTCATTCTTAATATCGAGAGTGGCAAACCAATTTCATTGTTCAGGTTGCCTGGATTTTTTATTGTCCGGTATCTCTGGCTGAGAACTTCTGCAGAAACCTCTTTTGTAGTCGACTTTCCAACACTTCCAGTAATACCAATTATGCGTGGATTCAATCTCGCTCGCCAAAAACGGGCTGTTTGCTGCAATGCCTCAATCGTGCTTTCGGTTTTTATACAAAATGGAATTTCTAAAGATGCACTGAGATCATCAAAGGTAATGTTATTTACATCCAGGACACGATAACATTTTGGAAGTTCTTTTTGTACTAATGCAACCACCGCCCCGTTATCAAAAGCGTCGCTAACATAATCATGACCATCAACTTGATCCCCAGGAACCGCTACAAACATGGAATTTTTCTTCACGTTTCTCGAATCGACAACAGCACAGGAAATAGCGACCCTACCCCAATTAGGACGGCATTTACTTAGAGCTTCAATAACGTCAGCAATCATCAACATTTGAAATTTTTTTCAAACAGCAATTCACAAATAATTTTATTGGCCGTATAATTTTTGGCGGACTTCATCAGGCGGGATATCCATTAGAACAACTAATTCCTCTACTGCTTCCCTGAAGACAGGCGCAGCAACTACAGAGCCCCAGGGTGATGATTCGGGTCGCTCCAACCAAACATACACAAGAAATTCAGGGTCTTCTATTGGACCCCAACCCACGAAAGACGCGTTTGTTTCATTAGTCGTATAACCAAAAGGAGTTGGAATTTCTGCGGTTCCCGTTTTTCCAGCAAGCTGATATCCTGTAACAAGGGCATCAGAAGATTCTTTTTCTAATGATCGGGTGAGCATTCTGGTTATGGTTTCTGCAGTCTCTGGCTTGATAGGCATTCCAACCACCCGATTTTCAATATCGTGTTGATATCCATCATTGATCACAGAACGGACAATATGTGGCGCCATAATTCTCCCTTTATTAGCGAGAGCTGAAATTGCAGAAGCCATTTTCAGTGGAGTCACAGAAACACCCTGTCCGAACGCGTTGGTGCCCAAATCCGCATCGTACCAATCATCATCTCCTGGTACCTTCAGACGGCCAGAAACCTCTCCAGCCAAATCAATCCCAGACAATTGCCCGATCCCGAACGACATCATATACCGGTAAAAATCTTTTGGACCAAGCTGAGTCGCTACCCATGCGAGACACACATTCAAAGAGTGTTGCATGCAACCCTGCATATTCTGCGGACCCCACGCACCCATATTCCAGTTATAGATGCGCGTTCCACCGATTTCAAAAACTCCAGTATCTATAAATTCGGTCTCTGGAGTCACAGCACCACTGTCTAATGCGGATGCCATAGTGAACACCTTAAAAACAGAGCCTGGCTCGTAAGCCTGACTCACAATACGGTTGAATGGTGTTTCATCCGTAAAAACTTCACCATACTTCCAGTACTTATTTATGTCCAATCTGGGCGTTGTCGCCATTGCCAGCAGTTCACCTGTTTTGGGATCAATGACGACCAATGTTCCTGATTCCGCTCCGTGTTCATCGATAGCATTGTCAATCACTCTTTCCATGCTGCGTTGGATAGCGCGGTCAATGGTCAGTATTACATCCGCCCCTTTTTGAATTTGTGGCATTTCCTTCACTCGAATTGGATCAAGTGAAACCCAAACAATGGATTCTTCCCCGGCAAGTAAATCGTTGTACTTTTCTTCAACCCCGTAAAAACCTACTCCTTCTACAGTAACAAAACCGAGAATATTGGATGCTAACTCATTATCAGGATATACGCGTTTCAGGTGAGGTTCGAACAACAAACCATTGAGACTGGGTGCGTCTCCATCCCGGCTTGTTCCATACAACTCTTCCATTTGTTTGATCAACGCCTTTAATTGATCAATTTTTTCTGGTTCTACATTTGAAGCTACAACCCTATAAACCGCAGTATCAGTTGCACTCATACTGGCAGCACCAAGCGCCTCAGCATAATCAACACCCAACACCATATTTAGAGTTTGCGCGATGGTCGAGGGATTTCTCACCTTTCTTAATTCGATACCGACCTCATATGCCGTGCGGTTTCCAGCCAGCAAATGCCCCCACCGGTCATATATCCGACCGCGTGCTGGTGTGATAGTACGGTACTCCCCTGACATTGATTTCCCTTCTGATATTAGCTTGTCGACCTGAAGGGGATTGATCTTGATCCTCAACATCTGAAGGACGATCAAGACCGGCATAACAAATAACAATGCACCAACGAGGCTGTAACGCCAGTTGTGCGGGTTGTTCATGGAACAACCTCAGGTAAGGAAAATGATATCCAACCAGACTGTTTCCTGATCCACTCAATCAACGGTTCAGTATATCTGTCCGGAATAACCGGCGCTTTCGCTAAATATTCTCTCGTGAATGGTGCTAACACAGCGGCGTCACGATCCACATATCCAGGAACCAGAAGGTACTGAGCTTGGTCTATTTCCAGCGGTTCATACCCTAAACCGAGAGCCCTTTTTTCCATGGAGTTATCCGAGAGCAATAGGGCAAGCAAAGACTGCATATCCTCAATTTCACGGTCTAAGGTCTCAATCTGAGTTTTCATATACTGGATATCCCGGCCTGCTTTTGCTGTTTGGGCACTTACATTTAAATAGATGCCAGCAACTAGGGCTAGAAAAACAAGAAAAAGTGAAAATAATCCAATCAGTTGCAGTTGTTTTCGCCAAGGAGCTTGTGTGTATGCCTGGGTTATGTTTTCGATGTGTTCCATATTCAATTTTTTCCCGGGTAAGAGTTAAATAATAAAAATTTGCAACTAATATGCCAAATCAGATTATTTTTTCAACAATACGTAAGCGTGCGCTTCGTGAACGAGGGTTGTTTGCTATCTCTTCCTGTGTAGGAACAATTGGCCGGCGATTCAATATTTTTATACTGGCAGTATGCCCACAAGTGCATATCGGCTGTTTCGGTGGGCATAAACAATCAATACTCTCACGACGGAAGAAACGTTTAACAATTCGATCTTCCAAGGAATGAAACGAAATCACAGCTAATCGTCCATTTTTATCGAGCAGGTTCACTGCCTCTGGCAATACCTCCTTTAAGTTTTGTAATTCATTATTTACAACAATGCGAATTGCTTGAAAAGTTTGTGTGGCGGGGTGGCGCCGAAACTGCCTATTTTTCTTTGGTCGCTGTTTAACCACTTTTTCTATTATTTTCGCAAGCTGTTTTGTAGTTCTAACCGGCCTGTTGAGGACTATCTCCCTAGCAATCCGGTTTGCATTCTTTTCTTCTCCAAATTTTTTGATTAAATTCGCCAATTCCGATTCGGGATAATTATTTACCACATCATATGCTGTCAACTTACTTTCAGGGCTGAACCGCATATCTAATGTAGCTTCGTCCCGAAACGAAAAGCCTCGTTCAGGCATGTCGAGTTGTATGGAAGAAGCACCTAAATCTATCAATATTCCCATTACCTTTTTCAAACCGAGCTCTTCAGCATACTCCGTGATATTGACATAAGAATCCTGAATTAACTCTGTCCGGGAGCTATATGCACGTAGTTTGGTACAAGCAATCTCAAAAGCTATTGGATCAATCTCAAAACCAATCAACCTGCCATCAGGAGAGCTTGATTCTAAGATTCCGGATGCATGTCCACCAGACCCGAGAGTGCAGTCAATGTAAACAAACCCGCGCTGTGGCTGAAGCGCTTCGATAATCTCTTGGTAAAGTACTGGTTGATGTTGGAGCACCGTATTTGTGCTTCAAACTCTAATTGACAATTCAGGTGATATCAGTCGGATGCTAAATTCAGTTCCGCAAATCGGTGGGCGTTAACCTGCGTGTCGTGAATTTGTTCGACTTGAGAAGACCAGTTTTGGGGAGCCCATAATTCAAAATACGATCCATTCCCTACCACTACTACTTCAACATCCAATTTGGCCGCACTTCGAAGAAATTGTGGAATAAGAATACGCCCCGATTTATCCATCTCAACGAAATTGGCTGTTGAGAAAACAAGCCGCCTGAGTAATCTCGTTTTTGGATCCGTCATGCTCATTTGATTGATGCGCTGTGCTATTAGGTCAAAAGTGGATGCAGCTAGAACCAATAAATTCTCTTCAAAACCCTGCATGACATAAGCGCCGTTAACTGCCAAAACCTCCCGAAAACGAGAAGGTATTATCAGGCGTCCTTTGTTATCTAAGTTGTGGTAGAATTGCCCCAAGAACATAAGTTCTACCATCCTTCTTAAGTACGAAACGCCGGTCATTCCGGCGTCCCACATTTTCCCACATATTCCCACTATTTGTATGAGTATATAACACTTTATCTTTAAAAGCAAGTGATTTGCACCTTTAAGGTCATATTAATTCTAAAACTATCAACTTCTATCGATATCTAATAGATTGAAATCCTACCAATTCAGAAAATTAGCCTTTTTTTTACCTGATATCATTTTCACTAAAACGAAAATTTTTTGGTTTTCTATTGTTTTTTTTTCAGGAAATCATGTATAATAAAAGATAATTATTGGTGAAATTATCGAATAACCCAGATTAATAAACATACAAAAAGCAGGAATACTCTTACAACTCAAAGATGAAATAAACAAGAATATTAACTGAGAGTAGGAGCAGAACTTTTACATCTTGATGCGCTGAAAAAAGTTTCTTCCGGAAATGGATAATTTTACAATTTCTTTCCTTTAAGAATAATTATCAGTGCAATAAATTTCTTAAAGTGCATGAATTGTAAGTACATTTCCGAGCACGGTCATGGTTTAAAGAGAAGAATTCTTATTTGAGTAAAGAATAAGAAAAGAAGGAAATTCGGTGGAAAATAACTCATCCACAATAAAAATACTTTTGATGGTTAATATCTGGATTTCTTAAGGAAAAAATTTGACAGTGTCCCTTTAATGGACACTCAAAATATAAAAAATAATCAACGAACAGGCAATGTTTGAGTTCAGATTGATTAGAATAATCCGCATACCTCCAGATATCTTGAAGGGTAAATTTCGCCAAACCTCCTGAGTAGGTTTATTCACCGAAAATTCGAATAAAGCTCAAATAGCAGTTGATATCAACCGTGACCAGCAGTATTTGGTATACGGTTTTTATTTTAATTATTAGAAATATGGAACGCAAAATCACAGAACTGAAAATCCAACGAAAAAATCCAAACCGGATTAATGTGTATCTGGATGGGGAATTTGCCTTTGGTCTATCCAGGATTGTTGCAGCATGGTTGGAGGTAGGACAATCTATCTCTGAGGAAAAAATCAAATCGCTTTTATCGCAAGATGAGATTGAAAGTGCATATCAACTCGCTCTAAATTACATAAATTATCAACCTCGAACAAAATCAGAAGTCACCAGAAGATTAGAAAGAAATTCTATCCCCGAGCAGACTATTCAAAGTGCTGTAAATAAGCTCGAAAAAAAAGGGCTGTTAAATGATTATCAATTTGCAAAAGATTGGATTGAAAATCGAAATACATTCCGGCCAAGAAGCCGGAGGGCGCTCGCGTACGAACTCAACAATAAAGGAATAAATCCCAACACTATCACCGCGCTTTTGGATGAAGTAGATGAGCCCGCTATGGCTTATCGAGCTGCATCAAAACAATCAAAAAAATACCGCCATGATAATTGGGACTCCTTCAGGAAGAAAATGTTTGGTTTTCTTTCCCGAAGAGGTTTCAGCTACGAATTATCCACACTAACTGTTAAGAAGGTTTGGGATGAAATTCTAGCTGAGAACCGCCCAATAGAGGAAAAAGAAAAATTATGACTAACAATATTGTATTTTGGATAATTTTAATTCTCCTGCCAATATCTCTTTTTATCGGCATGGTTATTGGATATTTTTATAAACAAAATCAGGTCGAACGGGAGCAATTAAGAATAAAAGATAAAGCGGAGCGTACTCTAGAAGATGCCAGAGAAAAAGCAAGATCAATCGAAATCCAAGCAAGAGATCAGGCACTGGAAGTCCTTCAAAAAGCCGAATCAGATGCGGACCGACGCAGGAACGATTTAAGCAAAGAAGAGGACCGGCTGCAAAAAAGACGTGAGGAATTGGACAATCGTGTTGAAAGGTTGGAAAGGCGAGAATCCAATTTGAACAAACGCCAGAGTGCCCTGGATAAACGAGCAAATGAGATTGAAAAATTGCACGCTGAAGAACTTGAAGAACTGCAAAGGATCTCAAATTTAACAATAAATGAAGCCCGGGATCTGCTCCTTGCTGACGTTGAAAAAGAATCTCGCACCGATATGGCAAGGATAATTCGTCAAATAGAATTGCAGGCAAAAGAAGAAGGAGAAATCCGTGCTCGTAAAATCATAACTACTGCCATGCAAAGAGTTGCGTCTGAACACGTATCGGAAATTACAACATCTGTGGTTGAAATTCCATCCGATGAAATGAAAGGACGGATTATCGGAAGAAACGGCAGGAATATCCATGCCTTTGAACAGGCTGCAGGAGTTGATGTAATTGTCGATGACACCCCTGAAGCAGTCACCATATCCTCCTTTGACCCAATTCGGCGAGAAGTTGCAAAACGCTCATTAACCAGATTGATCCAGGATGGCCGCATCCATCCCGCTCACATTGAGAAAGTAGTCAAAAAGGAAGAAAAGGAAGTTGACCGAGCAATCATCGAAGCCGGAGAACAAGCTGTATACGAAGCCGGTATACCGACCCTACATCCCGAACTTGTTAAAACTCTAGGGAGATTGAAATTCAGAACTTCATATGGACAAAATCAGCTTGCCCACGCAGTTGAGTCGTCTAAACTGGCTGCTGCCATCGCTTCCGAACTTGGCGCAGATGTTGAGACAGCAAGAACAGCAGGATTGCTTCATGATTTGGGCAAAGCTATTGATTTTAATGTTGAGGGTACACACGCGCAATTAGGCGCAGAATTGGTCAAACGATACGGACTTTCAGATAAAATCACAAATGCGATCGCATCTCACCATCACGAAGTTGAACAGGAATCTATTGAAGCAGCTATTGTTGAAGCTGCGGATGCAATTTCTGGCGCGAGGCCGGGAGCACGGCGCGAAAGTCTCGAGCAATACCTCAAGCGAATTCGCTCGCTTGAAGAAATCGCCAATGCACAAAAGGGTGTAATTCAGAGCTATGCACTTCAAGCAGGACGCGAGGTTAGGATTTTTGTGCGTCCAGAGGATATTGACGATCTCGAAGCAATCCGCATGGCGCGTGATATTGCTAAAAGCATTGAAGACACAATGCAGTATCCCGGTCAGATAAAGGTCATAGTGATCCGCGAGACCAGGGCTATAGATTTCGCAAAATAACTGGTTATTTCACCAGAAATGGGTTATTAACTCGTTCATATCCCACATTGGTTTCCGGTCCATGACCAGTTAACAAACGTGTATGATCAGGCATTGGTAGAATCTGGGTATTTATACTTTCAATTAATGTCGAATAATCCCCTCCAGGCAAATCAGTCCTTCCGATACTACCCCTGAAAATCACATCTCCTACAAATGCAACTGCCTCAGTTTCGCAGTAGAACACAACATGTCCTTTCGTATGACCAGGAGTGTACCTGACTTCAAAATTAAACTCTCCCAGGTTTAGGGTCTTACCATGGCTTAGTGAGATGTCTGGTATTGGAGGGGGATCAATTTTCATCCCAAACAGCGGTGCTCCACCCAGAAAGCTGTATAATTCCAGATCATCCGGGTGTAAAGCAATTTTCGGAGCTGGTGAAATTCCTTTTGCCAGCGCTGCTAACCCTCCAATGTGATCAAAATGGGCGTGGGTCAACCAGACTTCTTTTATGGTCACGCCTAATTTTTCCGCTTCCGATAGTATAAGTTCACCGTCCCATCCCGGGTCAATGACTACTGCAGTGCCCGACTTCACATCCGCAGCTAAATATGCGTTTGACTGAACCGGACCGACAATATAAGAATTAATGAGTAATTTTCTTTCTTTTGAATAATCGCTTGAATTCACTTAAAGAGTTCCTTTACTGTCCGAGGTAACTGAGATATAAATCCAACATACTTTCGTATGATAAATTAACAACCAACCATCAAAAAAAGGAAGGATATTTGTGACATTTCAAAGATTACTTCTGACAAACGCAATTATCTTCATTTCTTTTGGAATAGCATGCAGCATCATGCTCCATTGACTATGGCTTAGTTTCAGATTTCAGAAATCGAAGAAATGAGTGTGTTGGCATATTGGGATATCGCATCATTTATGAGACTGTCGGGTGGAGGGATTTTTCTGTCAGGTCTCTTGCTTTGGGCAATTCGCAGTGGATT
>JBJYWI010000128.1:0-18799 GCA_046259385.1 Anaerolineales bacterium | reverse complement strand
TGTTTCGCCTCCTGCCACAACGCCTCCATATCGTCCAATGACAATTCATCAATCATTTTTCCGTTCAATCTGGCGGATTTTTCTATGTAGAAAAACCGATCTCTGAACCGCCTGTTAGATTCCCGAAGTGCACTTTCAGGATCAATGTCATACCATCGAGCGAGATTCACAACCGCAAATAGCAAATCTCCCACTTCTTTCGACCGGTTTTGTTGATCTTGCTCGGTTATCACTTCCCGGATCTCCTCCTTTAATTTTTCCAATACACCTCCAATATCTGCCCAATCAAACCCAACGCGGGCTGCTCGTTTCTGGTACTGGTCAGCCTGGACCAATGCGGGAAGCGCTGTTGCTACTCCATCAAGAAGGCTTGTTTGAATTTCCCCATTTTCACCCCGTTCAACCGCTTTTAATTTTTCCCAGTTTGATAAAACCCCTTGTTCATCCAAATTTTCCAGTCCTGCGAAAACATGAGGATGGCGATCCACAATTTTGTTATTGATGCCATACAGAACATCCCTGATTGAAAATTCTCCTGCCTCGAAAGCTATTTGAGCATGCAGGATTATTTGCAGTAACAAATCACCGAATTCTTCGCACATGCCTTCCGAATTCTCACTATCAATAGACGCCAGTACTTCATAAGTCTCTTCGAGGAGATAAGGACGGAGGCTTTTATGGGTCTGCTTTTTATCCCATGGACATCCATCAGGGGCTCTCAATCGTGCAATTACTTCAACAAACTCTTCGAATGAATATTTGTCATCCATTGGCGGCACATATAATGTCGTCATTAGATCAATGTTCGGGCTCCGGTCAATTTCAAATAATCTAAGGTTTTCCACCAGTGCGCACGACATTCCAGCAGAATGGATCAATTTAACCAGGTGTTCATCAGGGTAGTTCGCCAGAAGTGTAAGTTTAACATCCGAGGCTACAACTTTTGAATGAATCTGAACAATAATTGCTCCCATGTTTGGAGAAAAAGTAGGAGTATGTTTTGAAAGGAGTTCGAGCGAATCAATAATTGCTGTTTTTGGTAAAGGGTCAATTTCTAAAATACCGAATACAGAGTCAATAAAACTCAATCCATTGACAATTTTTATTGGGATATTCATTTTTTTTGCGCGCCTGGCAATTTCGATTGTGGTTGCTTCAGCGATAAAAGGATGTCCGGGTACAGCATAAACCACCCCGCCAGACCGATATGCTAATTCCAAAATCTTATCTACAATCTTTTGATAAACTTCGTCGTATGTATCAGCAACATCGTAAAAACGATCAAACGAATTTACCTCAAGTTGATCTGGAAAACTATCGATAACAGGGTGTTTTTTTGTTCGCACGTAAATATCCCCTGAATTGTTTAATACCTCCCAGGCTTCTCGGGTTAAGAGACCTGGATCTCCAGGTCCTAGCCCTAAAATCGTTATACTTGGGGAAGATTTATCTATCATTTCATGCAGTAGTTTAAAAGAAAAAAGCGTATCATCCAACAGCAGTATATGCTAAAACTACCGTCAGAATCCACGCGATTTTTCTTCGAACTCTTATTAACGCTTTGTATAAGTTGGGGCTTTGCGAGCGCGTTTCAATCCAGGCTTTTTTCTTTCCTTCACCCGTGAATCGCGTGTCAGTAAACCGCTTTCACGAAGAGCAGGCTTATAGTCCGGATTCATATTCACAAGTGCCCGGGCAATTCCCAACTGGACAGCATCAGATTGACCAGTAACCCCACCACCTTTAGCAATCACTGATATATCCAGTGATTTTGGATTTTCACCAGTAACCTCCAAAGGTTTAATGATCCCTTCCAGATCGCCCAGTCGAGTGAAATATTCCTCCATGGATTTTCCATTGACTACAAATTGGCCAGAACCTGTCATCAATCGAACCCGGGCGGTACAAGCCTTCCTTCTGCCAATTCCCTCATAATACTGAACTGCCATATATTACTCCTTATCCAGATGAATCTGCTTTGGTTTTTGAGCACTGTGTGGGTGATCGGGGCCAGCGTAAATTTTTAGCTTGCGGATAAGTTTCCGACTCAATTTATTTTTGGGTAGCATTCCCCAAACTGCACTCCTGATCACTCGGTCAGGGTTCTTCAACAATTGATCACGCAGGGTAATCTCCTTTAAACCCCCAGGGTATAGTGAGTGACGATAATACATCTTCTCTTCCAACTTATTCCCGGTAACCAATATTCTCTCGCAGTTTATGACTACCACAAAATCACCAGTATCAACCCCTGGGGTAAAGGTTGGTTTGTGTTTTCCCAATAAAATCCTGGTTATTTCTGATGCAAGCCGCCCCAAGTTTTGGCCATTCGCATCAACCAGAACCCATTCGTGGGAGATTTCCTCTGCCTTAGGATAGTATGTCTTATACACGCGCATTTACTCCATTTTGATGCCAACTAAATTTATTTTCCATCAATTTTTCAATAATCTCTTCCGCAAATTTATTGATAAAAAGAATTTGTGTATACCAATCAATATATTACTTCTTCGAGAATTAAACCGTTTGGTGGAGCAATTCCTTGAGGACCTTTATCATCTTCAAAGTCCAACATTTCTCTAATATTCTTTACATTTAACCTACTATGACCAACTGCGACGAGCAGTTTCACCGTCCGCCTGACCATGTGATATAAAAATGCGTTTGCTTTAACTTCGTATACCAGACTTTCAGCATTCCTTCGCCATTCGGATTGAATAACATTACGTTCAGTTGAACCGCCAGTCTTTGTGGGGCTACCAAATTTTCTAAAATTATGGTTCCCAACCAAGATTCTGGCTGCCTCATTCATCCGGTCTTCATCAACTTCAGGCCATACTCTCCAGGCAAAACGATCTTGCAATGGATCACGAATGGGCTGAATGTAAATGCGATAAATGTACCGCCTCGAAACAGCATCAAACCTCGGATGAAAATGCCTATCAATTTCTTCAATTGACTTTATCGCAATTGCATCGGGCATTCCGGCGTTGAGGGCTGCTGCCAATTCTTTTTCTGTATGTCTCCAGGCAAGGTTAAACGAAATCACCTGCCCAGAGGCATGTACCCCGGTGTCCGTTCTACCGGCCGCTAAAATGGATTTTTCAGTCCAACCGAGCTGCTTCAACCGGGTTTCGATTTCTGACTGAACTGTCCGCAGATTTGATTCTTCGGATTGCCGTTGAAATCCGTAAAAATCTGTACCGTCGTACGCTACAATAGATTTGTAATGTGCCATGATAGCAGTCAACTTACGTCAACAGCCATCCTTTAATCCTCTATAAGTTCAAGCAGCGCCATTTCGGCTGCATCCCCTTTTCTTGGTCCCAGTTTAATAATTCTGGTGTAACCGCCCTGCCTGTTTTCAAAACGAGGTGCTATTTCATCAAATAATCTTTTCACCGCTTCTGAATCACTTAATTCTGCGGCAGCTTTACGCCTCGCATTGATCATCCCAATTTCGCCTGCGCTGTTGCCATTTTTTGCTAATGTGATTAACTTCTCCGCCTCGCCTCTCACTGCAACTGCTTTGGCTTGGGTGGTCTTTATCCGCTCATGTTCAAAAAGCTGTTTTATCAGATTACGCCGTAAAGCTTTGCGCGAATCTGTATCTCTATTCAATTTTTTACCAGCAACTCGGTGTCGCATACTCGTTACTGTTCCTCCTCCATCTCTTCTTCCTCTTCAAGATAACCTTTTTCTTTCATCTTGTCTCGCAATTCGTGGAGGCTTTTCTCACCAAAATTACGAATCGACATTACTGCCTCGTCACCTTTTTCCAATAACTCGAGGACTTCACCCACCGTAGTAATCCCTGTGCGCTTGAGTGAATTAAACACTCTGACCGATAAATCCAGATTTTCAATTGGAGTTTCGATCATCTCGCTCGTTAAACGACTTGCCTCTTCTTCTTCCAATGTCATAGCAGTCAAGGAATCTTCGCTAATTCCAGCCAGATGACGAAGGTGTTCAATCATTATTTTTGCGCTTGTCGCTAAGGCTTCCTCCGGTCCAAGTGTCCCATCAGTCCAAACTTCCACAATCAGGCGGTCATAATTTGTACTTTGACCAACTCTTGCATATCCGACTTCCCAATTTACCCTTTTTACTGGGCTATATATCGCATCTACTGGAAGTTCGCCTATCGGCAGCCTGCCTATCCGGTCGTCAACAGGTGAATATCCACGGCCGCGTTCAACATTCATCTCGAACTCTATATGCGAATTATCATCATCCACCGTAAAGAGATAAAGATCCGGATTCATTATCTCAACTTCCGGAGGCGTAATAATATCCCCTGCAGTTACTATGCCACTGCCTCTAACCTCAAGGTGCAGTTGTGCGCTATCAACATCATGCAGCTTTATTCTTAACTGTTTGATCTGGAGCATCACCCGGATTACGTCCTCTCTAACACCGGGAATATCACTGAATTCATGCTGTACATCAGCAATACGAATGGAAGTAATCGCAGCTCCTTCAAGGGAAGACAACAAAACACGCCGTAAAGCGTTACCTAGTGTCACCCCATATCCTCTTTCTAAAGGGCTTATCCTGAATTTTCCATAATTTCTTGATTCTGCTTCACGCTCAATTTTTGGCGTGACCATATTCGTTAAACCTATCACGGTTCACCTCATCCCCTTTGACTGCTCATAATATGTTTGATGTGGTCGATAAATGAGAAGACTGCCCTACGTCTACCTTGAATAATATTCCACAATCAACTGTTCGTTCAGGTTGCCGTCAATCTCCGAACGTTCAGGTAATCGAATCAATGTCCCAGATAAATTTCTCAAATCCCTGTTCAACCATGCAGGAACATTCTTTTCTTCAGAAATCTCTGGCAATTCCTTAAAATAAGTTCGTTTGCGTGAACCATCTCTAACTGAAATAACATCCCCTTCTGATACCAGCATGCTGGGAACATCCGTCCGTCGACCATTCACCGAAAAATGACCGTGTGTAACCAGCAATCTGGCCTGTTTTCGACTGTCTGCAAAACCCAAACGGTAAACAACATTGTCAAGGCGGGATTCCAGAATTTGAAGTAAATTCAATCCGGTCAACCCTCTCCTCTCCAAAGAAACCTCATAATAGCGCCGGAATTGTTTTTCCAAGATGCCATAAACCTTACGGGCTTTTTGCTTCGCGCGCAACTGCCGGTTATAATCAGATTCTCGCCTCCGACGATATTGAGCACTCCTTCCGTGTTGACCAGGCGGGTAACCCCTCCTTTCAAATGCACATTTTGGAGTGAAACATCGTTCACCTTTGAGGAACAACTTCTCTCCCTCTCGTCGACACAATTTACATACAGGGCCTCGATACTTAGCCATATCTTTCCTATCGTTCCTTCCTTATCCTATAAAACTTAGACTCTCCGCCTCTTAGGAGGTCGACACCCATTATGCGGGACTGGAGTAACATCTGAGATAGCGGTTATTTTCAATCCCAGTGCCTGAACTGCACGTATCGCCGACTCTCGACCGGGTCCTGGTCCTTTGACAAAAAGTTCCGCTTCCTGCATACCCATTGACTGTGCTGCCTTAATTGCCTCTTCTGCTGCAAGCCTCGCTGCGAATGGGGTACTTTTCTTGGAACCTTTAAATCCAACAGATCCAGCGCTTCCCCAGGTAATGGTATTCCCTTCGTGGTCAGTGATCGTGACAATCGTGTTATTAAAGGTAGCATAAATATGCACCTGACCAGAAGCTAAAGTCTTTTTAGCTTTTTTGCCACCCTTTCGACGTGCTGACCTCACACTCTGTGCCATAATACCTCGCTTATCTTGTAAATCTCAAATCCATAAAATTATTTTTTCGTTGCACCACGGCGTCTTCCACGACCTGCAACTGTCTTCTTGGGACCTTTTCTGGTGCGAGCATTTGTTCTCGTTCTCTGGCCATGTACTGGAAGATTGCGCCGATGCCGTAGACCGCGATAACTGCCGATTTCGATTAATCTTTTGATATTCAACTGAACTTCACGTCTAAGGTCACCTTCAACCTTATAGTTCTGGTTTATAAAGTCTCTGACTTTGGTTACATCAGAATCGGTTAGATCTTTTATTCTGGTATCCGGGTTCACACCTGTTTCAGCTAGAATCTGTCTTGAACGTGTTGGTCCGATACCATAAATGTAAGTTAGACCAACCTCAACTCTTTTATTGCGGGGAAGATCAACGCCTTCTATACGTGCCATATTCTCTATCCTTGCCTTTGTTTATGCTTTGGATTATCACAAATTACATACAGAACGCCTTTGCGTTTTACGATCTTACAATTCGCGCATCTCTTTTTTATAGATGATGACACTTTCATTTCATTACTCCTTCAGCCAAAACTCTAATTATACCTGTCATGACCTTATTCGTCCAGCTATGGTTATTTGTAATCATTTAATCCTATAGACTTGTTAATATAATTGGTCCTGACTCTGTTACGCCGACGGTGTGTTCAAAATGGGCTGTTAAGGATCCATCTGCAGATACTACGGTCCATTTATCTTCCAGAACCCTGGTTTTATCCGTACCAACCAGCACCATGGGTTCGATTGCAATCGTCATCCCGGGTTCCAATTTCAGTCCCTTTCCCGGTGTACCATAGTTAGGCAGTTGTGGTCCTTCATGCATTTTTTTCCCGACACCATGACCGGTGTAAATCCTGGTGACAAAATAACCATTTTTTTCAACATAATTCTGAATACTTGAAGATACATCCCCAAGCCTGTTACCAGGCCACATTTTTTTTATGCCTTCATAGAGGGACTGTTCTGTTACATCAATTAAGCGCTGCGCTTCATCAGAGATTGTTCCAACGCCCATAGTAAACGCGGAATCACCAACATACCCTTTATAATAAGTACCACAATCGATTGAAACTATATCTCCTTCCTGCAGCAAGATTTTTTCACTGGGAATCCCATGCACCAGCTCACTATTTACGCATATTGTCAGAGTCGCCGGGTAAGGATATGGCCCAGGGTAGCCCTTAAAAACAGGTTCGGCATTATTTTCCCGGATCATATTCTCAGCTATTCTATCCAATTCAGCAGTAGATATACCTGGTCTAACAGCTTCTCTTACCGCTGCTAAAGCCTTTGCGTTTAACCTACCAGCCTCGCGCATAAGCATCAATTCATTATCGTTTTTGATAGAAATATCCCTGTTCATCATACCAGTATCAAATCGCCTGAGATATAACGTTTTTTAATTCTTCAACAACATCATTAATAGGTTTGTCTCCGTCTATTTCCTTGAGTAAGCCTGCGGTTTGGTAATACTCAATTAAAGGTCTGGTTTTTTGGAAATAAACTTTTATCCTGTTCTTTACTGTCTCTTCTTCGTCATCTTCTCGCTGGTAAAGCTCAGAACCATCATAATCACAAATGCCAGCTTTTTTTGGAGGATTATGTAGTTCGTGGAAAACATGACCTTCGGCTCGACAAATCCATCTCCCTGATAATCTTCTGACCAAAACCTCTTCCGGAACATTGATGAATGGCACAATATTCACCTGCCCTCCCAAATCAGCCAGTATTTTTTCTAGTGATTTGGCTTGAGCAGGGGTGCGAGGAAATCCATCAAGAATTGCGCCATCCCTGCAATCTTCACGCTCTAATCTTTCTTGGATCATGGAAATTGTCAATTCATCAGGGACAAGATCTCCCTGTTCCATATAACCCTTGGCTTTTAATCCCAAATCCGTGCGATTCTTGATATTCTCTCTGAAGATATCACCAGAGGATATATGCGGAAAATCAAATTCTTTGGCGACCAGTTGCGCCTGGGTCCCTTTTCCAGCACCAGGAGGACCTAAAAATACAATAAATTTTGGCATCTCCAAATTACACCTTATCGTACCAACAACGCATCTTCATATCCATGAATCTTCAATTCAGCTTCAATATTGAAGAATACATCCCTGACAACCCCGACAACGATTAGCAAGCCTGCAGATTGAACCAGCATCAAGCCGGTATTTTGACCAATCGGGATGATTAGGCCTAATAACCAGGGCAGAATTGCAACAAAACCCAAAAATAATGCCCCTGGTAGTGTTATCCGGCTCAGAACCCGATTCAAGTATCTCTGGGTGGGCGGACCCGGGCTGACCCCAGGTATCCTGGCTCCAACCCTTTTCAGGCTCTCTCCATAGTTCTGCTGGGTAAAAAGTACATTTGTGTAAAAGAAGGTAAATCCTACCACCATCAGGAAATAAAATATCCAATAGGCATTGCTCTGTCCGCCAAAAAGATTCTGAACTGTATTTGCAACATTACTAACCCACTCAATCTGAGAATTTGTGAAGAAACTCGCTAGAATTGCAGGAAATGTCAGCAATGATTGTGCAAAAATCAGTGGAATCATTCCCGCCATATTGACCATCAAGGGCAATGTGCCCTTCACCGGCATTGACATCTTGTTCCCTACCCGTCTTCCCGGATACATCACGGGGACATTTCTTCTTCCCTGCTGGACGAACACAATCGCAAATATAGTAAGTACTGTTACTATCGTTGTTAGAAGGATCAAGAACACCCGATTTTGCTCATCAGCTAGCATTCTTGCAAAATTCAGCGGTATCCGCGAGACAATACCGGCAAAAATGATTAGAGAGAGACCCTGGTTTCGCAAACCATATTCAGAAATGAGTTCACCTAACCAGATCGCAAACATCGTACCTGCAGTCATACTCAACACGACAGCTAAAGATGCCACTGCATCTCCACCTCGGAATCCAAAATTTTCAACAACCGGCACCCCGCCGGATAATGAGCTAAAAATATTAATTTGTCCAATTGCCTGCAGCGCTGCCATTGGCACTGCAAGAATATAAGTCCACTTCTCCATCCATTTCCGCCCCTCGCGGGGATCCTCTTCCATTCTCTTTTGAAGAGCGGGAATAATTGGTACAAGCAACTGGAGGATAATTTGTGCGGTGATATATGGATAAACACCCATAGCCAAAACAGAAAAGTTGGAAACCGTCCCGCCCGAGAGCAAATCGAGCAAACCAACCAGGGTGCCTCCAGCCCCACCTGCATCATAAATCCTCGCTATTGCTTCGCGGTTGGCTCCGGGTACGGGAACATGCGCTGCAAGACGGTAAATCGCTAAAAGCAAGATCGTTAACAGTATTCTTCTTCGAATGTCACCTGCTGCCCAGATGTATCGCCAAGCAGACCGCTTCATATTATTGACTCCTTGATTTCACCTTATTCAATGATTTCAACAGTACCGCCTGCAGTTTCAATCTTCGACTGCGCGCTTCTGCTAATTCGATGTACCTTAACGGATAAAGCCTTATTGATATCTCCTCGACCTAATAGAACGACAGGTTTTCTGGTATCACGGATTATTCGAGTTTCAGCAAGCGTCTCCGGGGAAACGATGCTTTTCGATTTAAATTTTGTGAGTTGGTCCAGGTTCACTTCATAGTATTCAATCCTGCTTATTGATGTAAATCCTTTTCCCCTCATAAAGGGTAAACGGCGGAAGAACGGCAGGTTTCCACCCTGATGGTATAAAGGAGTACCTCCTCCAGCGCGGGCACCCTGGCCTTTCGTTCCTCGACCAGCTGTTTTTCCCTGACCGGCGGCAATGCCGCGGCCAACCCGTTTACGGTCCTTTTTTGAACCTTCGCTAGGTTTTAGGTCGTGTAATTTCATAATAATACCTACTCTTTCTCTTCAACTGCTACGAGATGGCTAACTTTATCCAGCATACCCTGGATCGCATCTGAATCCTCTTTTACAACAGTCTGGTTTATTCTGCATAATCCCAATGCTCGAACAGTATCTTTTTGGCGTTTGGAATATCCAATTGGACTTTTTATCAAAGTTATTTGAATTTGATTTTTTTTCTTCTTTGCAGACCTGGCCATCTTATCTCCGCTCCCAGTATGGTATTAGTTCTTCAGGAGATTTACCTCTCCTGGCAGCTTCCTCTCTTGGAGATTTCAAATCGTCCAGGGCGGCCATTGTGGCAAAGACGACATTTAAAATATTGCTGCTACCCAATGATTTTGTCAGAATATCAGAGATACCTGCAGCTTCAATCACTGCCCGGACACCACCGGCTGCAATTACGCCTGTCCCTGGTGAAGCTGGCTTTAATAAAACTCTTGCTCCACCAACTTTTCCGAGAACTTCATGAGGAATTGTAGCTTTAAACACTGCAATTTCGTGCATATTCTTTCTGGCTTTATCTGTCGCTTTACGCATCGCATCTGGGACAGCATTAGCTTTTCCAATCCCTACTCCGACACTCCCCCTATTATTCCCTACAACCACTGTAACCCGGAAAGAAAAACGCCTGCCTCCTTTTACAACCTTGGCGACACGTTTTATATCAACTACACGTTCATCAAGTTCTTGTGTCAAATCCGAAAATTCATAATCCGACATAAATGTCTCCTTGGGAGAATTGTGTATCTGGTTAATCCTTATATTATTGCTTTAATATAAAACCTAATTAAAACTTCAAACCACCTTCGCGCGCCCCTTCAGCAAGAGCTTTGACCCGACCAATATACTGGTAACCGCCGCGATCAAAAACTACATCTTTAATTCCTTTTTTCTTTGCACGCTCTGCAATTTGCTTGCCAACTAAATTTGCTTGATCCGTTTTATTTAAACCCTTCATTTTAGATCGCAATTCCAGGTCTATCGTCGACGCTGATACGATGGTATGACCAGCTGAATCATCAATTATTTGTGAATAAATTTCGGTTAAACTACGGTAAACACTTAAGCGCGGCTTTTCCGGATTTCCAGTTATTTTCGATCTGACGCGGACATGCCTGCGGACTCTTTTATGATTACGATCTTTTTTCTTAGCCATATGACTGTACCCTTCCTGCCTTGCCTGCTTTTCTTCGGATGTGCTCGTCCAAGTATTTAATCCCCTTTCCCTTATAAGGTTCAGGAGGTCTGACCTTGCGAATAACCGCAGCTATATGCCCAACAACCTGCTTGTCATAACCTTTCACAACTATCTGTCTGGTTCTAGCGTCCACTTCAAATTCAATTCCTTCAGGAGGTTTGATAGTCACCGGATGTGAATACCCAACATTTAATACCAAGTTTTCTCCTTCCAGTTCTGCCCGGTAACCAACCCCATTAATTTCAAGAACTTTCTCAAACCCATCTTTCACACCAACAATCATATTATTAATCAGTGAGCGGGTCATACCATGAAAAGCTCTGTGGGATTTTTCATCAGATGGCCGCGTGACAATAATTTCACCTTCTTTTTGAGTGATTTTCATATCAGCTGGGAAAAAATGTTCTAGCTCCCCCTTAGGACCTTTAACGTGAACATGGTTCCCTTTTATCTTAACTTCAACACCCTCTGGTATTGTAACTGGCAGTCGACCAATTCTAGACACTTCTTTTACCTCCAATCATCCGGGAGATTACTTATTTTATAAACTTATCTCTCAGATTACCAAACCTTGCACAAAACCTCGCCGCCAACGCCTAATTGCCTGGCTCGCTGTCCTGTCATAACACCTTTCGGAGTTGACAATATGGCTACGCCAATCCCAGAAAGTACCCAGGGGATATCCTGCTTACCTGTATAAATCCTTCTTCCGGGACGGCTTATTCTCTCCAAGCCTGATATTACTGGTTTCCTTTTTCGACGCTCACCGACATATTTGAGTTTCAGACGGATAACCTTCGATCTGTAAACTCTTCCATCAACAACTTCAAAATCACTGATATATCCCTCTTCCTTTAGGATTTGAGCAATCGCGATTTTTATTTTCGAGCCTGGTATAGCCACAACTTTATGATCCGCCATGATTGCATTGCGGATGCGAGTTAGCATATCTCCGATAGGATCATTAACGCTCATTTACTTCTCCTCAGTCTTATTACCAGGAAGACTTAACCACGCCTGGTATTTTTCCTTCTAGCGCCAATTCTCGGAAACAGATGCGGCATAATCCAAATCTGCGTATATATCCGCGTGGTCTACCGCATACTTTGCAACGATTCCGAATTCTTGTTTGATACTTACGCCTAGTTTCTCTTATTGGCATACATTTCTTCGACATCTATTTATCCTTCCTGCCTGAATGGCATACCTAATAATTGCAGCAATTGTCTTCCCTGATCATCATCACGGGCACTAGTAACAATGGATACTTCCAACCCTCGGATCTTATCAATCTTGTCATAATCGATTTCCGGAAAGACTAACTGTTCACGCAAACCTAAAGTGTAGTTTCCCCTTCCATCAAATGCATTAGGCGAAACGCCTCGGAAATCTCTAACACGCGGCATGGCAATATTCATTAATCTATCTAAAAATGCCCACATGCGATCACCACGCAACGTTACTTTTACCCCGATTGATCTTCCCTCCCGTAGCTTGAAGTTCGCTATACTCTTACGTGCTTTGGTTACTACAGGTTGTTGTCCGGTGATCAACCTGAGATCTGAAATAGTTGCATCAAGCGCTTTTGCATTATCTATCGCTTCACCCACGCCAACATTTACAACCACTTTCTTTACGCGTGGTACTTCCATGATGTTAGACAGGTTAAGCGAATTCATCAACGCCGGAATCACTTCTTCTTTATATCTCTCTTTAATACTCAGGCTCATCGAATATTGCTCCAATTGTTAAATTAATCAAATTCTGCATTACACTTTTTACAAACACGTTGAATTTCCTGACCTACTCTTTTTATTCCTATCCGAGAGGGCTGGTTACAAATCGGGCAGACTAGCATTACATTGGAGACTGGTATAGGCGCTTCGAATTCAATGATTCCAGGCGACAGGGTTCTGCCCTGGGTTTGAACCTGCTGCTGATGCTTTTTGCGTAAATTGACACCCTGGACAACGACCCTTCCGTCCTTTGGCAGCACCTTAATTACCTCGCCTCTCTTGCCTTTGTCTTCAAATAGGCCACTAATAATTTCAACCTTGTCACCTTTACGAATTTTTACCTTCACAACACCTGCTCCTTCTATAATGCGTAATTTCAATTAGAGGACTTCTTGCGCTAGCGATACAATTTTCATGTATCCTTTTTCACGTAGTTCTCTCGCCACAGGTCCAAAAATGCGGGTGCCTTTTGGATTTCGGCCATCAGTATCAAGAATCACAGCCGCGTTATCATCAAAGCGAATTGTGGACCCATCATCTCTGCGCCATTCTTTCGCACACCTGACGATAACTGCGCGGACGATATCGCTTTTTTTTACTGTACCTTGTGGTGTAGCAGCTTTCACGGTTCCGATAACCACATCTCCAATCCTGCCATATCTTCGAGAAGAGCCGCCAACCACATGAATCACCAGTAATTCGCGTGCTCCTGTATTATCTGCGATTTTTATCCTGGATTCCTGCTGGATCATTTATTCGTCCTCCAACATTAGTTCTGGTTCTCCAGCGGCAATGTCATGTTGTAAAATTTCCTGAACCACCCATCTCTTTTTCCTTGATAAAGGACGGCTTTCAACAACAATTACTTTATCTCCCAATTTACACCCGTGATCATCATGCGCCATCACTTTCCTTCGGCTGTGGATTACTTTTTTATACAAGCGATGTCGATATGAGCGTGTCACTTCGACAATGACTGTCTTATCCATCTTGTCGCTCGTCACCACACCTGTCATTCGCCTTCGGTTATTCATGACTCACTCTCCATTTCAAGATCAATTTCTCGTTCACGCTGGACAGTCAGCAAACGAGCGATTTGTCGCCGAATAAAACGGATCTGGTTATGATCGGTTAATTCCCCTGTAGATTGTTGGAATCGCAAATTCATCAATTCTTCTCTTGATTCTTCCAACTTTGATTGGATTTCCTCGGAAGTCATATTGCGGAGTTCTTCAATAGCCATCATTCGCCTCCCAATATGTCTTCACGTCCAACAATTTTGGTCTTGACCGATAGTTTATACTGCGCTAAACGTAAGGCTTCCTTTGAAATATCTTCTGATAAACCTCCGCCGATTTCAAACATAATCCTACCCGGTTTGACAACCGCAACCCAGTATTCCACATTACCTTTACCCTTCCCCATTCTTGTTTCAGCAGGCTTTTTGGTCACTGGTTTATCTGGGAAAATTCGAATCCAGAACTTTCCCCGTCTGCGAACGGCGCGTACAATTGCCCTTCTGGCGGCTTCAATCTGTCGGGCTGAAACCCAACCGGGTTCTAACGCTTTCAATCCGTAATCGCCAAAAGCTACCTGGGTGCCGCGAGATGCGTTTCCTTTCATCCGTCCACGCATCTGTTTCCGCCATTTAACTCTTTTCGGCATTAACATTTTTCAATACCTCTTCTCATCACACTAAACACAAATTTATTCTTAATAATGAATTTATATTCAAAAACAAAAAAAATTATTCACTGACATAAACACCTTCGGTTGTATCAGGTGTTTCCTCAAGATCGGGGAGAACTTCCCCTTTATAAATCCAAACCTTGACTCCAATGCGGCCATAAGTTGTTAAAGCCTCCGCAATTGAGAAATCGATATCTGCTCGCAAAGTCTGCCGTGGAACCTGCCCTTCCATCATATTTATAGACCGGGCCATCTCAGCCCCACTTAGCCGACCTGAAACCTCAACTCGTATTCCTTCTGCTCCAGAACGCATCGCTTGCTGAATGGCTCTTTTCATTGCTCTTTGATAACTGATGCGTCTCTGAAGTTGTTCTGCAACATTACCTGCGACTAAATACGCATCAAGGTCCGGGTCTTTAATTTCCTTGATCTCGAGGTCGATTTTCTTCCCGGCTTCAGCTTCCAGAAGGCTCCGCAGTTTTTTAACATTCTCTCCTTTTCGCCCGATCAAAATACCTGGTTTCGCCGTATGAACAATAATCTTGACCTTACCAGGAAACCTTTCTATCTCAATGCGGGAGACTCCTGCCCGCGGCGACTCATTCCGAATTAACTCTCGCAACTTGAAATCCTGGTGAAGATTATCTACATAGTTTTCACCTTCCGCATACCAGCGACCTTCCCAGGTTTTGTTGATCTTTAATCGAAATCCAATTGGATGAACTTTGCGACCCATACTTTCTCCTTATGACTCCTCTCGTTCGCGCAGAATTACTGTTATGTGTGAGGCACGCCGCAGCCAGGGTTTAAACCTGCCCCTGGCTCCAAATTTTCTCCATTTCCTCGTTGGCGCCGCGTCAGCAAAAATACGATAAACAAATAAATCATCCCTGCTGACACCAAAATTTTCCTCTCCATTAGCCATTGCTGAAGTCAGCAGCTTGGATACAGGATTGGCTGCCTTATTAGGAATAAAATTCAACATACTGATTGCTTCTGTTACATCCCTACCTCGGACCTGGTCAATTACGAGCCTGACCTTCTGGGGGGATACCGGAACAAATCGAGATGATGCAAAAATATCGGTCTCCATTTTTAATTATCCTCTCCGCACCCTTCTCTCTTGCAGATGGCCTCTATATGTACGGGTTGGGGCAAATTCTCCGAGTTTATGCCCAACCATGTTTTCAGTAATATAAATTGGAACGTGCCTTCTTCCATCATGTACTGCAATCGTATGCCCAACCATTTGTGGAAATATTGTGCTTGCTCGACTCCAGGTGCGAATTACTCTTTTATCCCCAGATTCATTCATGTTTTCAATTTTATTTAGTAACTTTGGGTCCACATATGGACCTTTCTTCAAAGATCTTCCCATTTAAACTCTCCAAAATCTAGTAGCACCCAGTAAAAATCTTTCCTTTATATTTTTCTCGTATATTCAATATCAAGACTATCTGCGCTTCTTACGTCTGCGCCGGACGATATATTTATCCGTTTTTTTATTCTTACGAGTCTTATAGCCAAGTGTAGGTTTACCCCAAGGGCTCTTAGGACCTGGCATTCCTATTGGTGAACGACCTTCTCCACCCCCATGCGGGTGATCACGCGGAGACATCGCAGATCCTCGAACCGTTGGTCGGATTCCAAGGTGGCGTTTTTTACCTGCCTTTCCTAATTTTATATTGCTGTGATCCAGATTGCCTACTTGCCCAACGGTCGCATAACACTTCTGGAGTATCAATCGCACCTCACCGGAAGGCAGTCGTACTTGCGCATATTCTCCTTCTTTGGCTAGCAGTTGAGCTGCCCCTCCAGCTGCTCTAACAAGTTGACCTCCGCGTCCTTCTTTCAGTTCTACACTATGGATCATCGTGCCAACCGGGATATTGGAAATTGGGAGCCTGTTCCCGGGTCGAACTTCGACATCAGTTCCTGAGACAATCACATCACCAACTCTGATATCCAAAGGCGCAATAATATACCTTTTTTCGCCATCGATGTAATTGATTAATGCAATTCGGGCTGAACGGTTTGGATCGTATTCAATTGCAACCACCTTAGCTGGGATTCCATATTTATCCCGCTTAAAATCGATAATTCTCAATCTTCTCCGATGACCGCCGCCTCTGTGTCTAACGGTAATACGGCCGTACATATTGCGACCACCGCTTTTTTTCTTTGGTCTGGTGAGTGAACGCTCCGGAATTGTTTTTGTTACTTCTTCAAAAGTTGCACCTGTTGTTCCTCGCAGACTGGGAGTTACCGGTTTATACTTTTTTACACCCATTACATTACTCCTTCAAACACAGGAATTGAATCTCCAGGTGCTAGGGTAACGATAGCTTTTTTGTATGCTTTCCGTCGTGTTGTTCTATGTCTGGTTCGTAAATTTCGGGATTTTTTCGCAGGTACATTTATCATATTAACCCGCAGGACAGTAACATCAAAGATTTCTTCCACGGCATCTTTAACCATATTTTTTGTCGCAATTGATTCAACTTCAAAAACATATTGTTGAAGAGTACTATTCTGAAAATTGGATTTTTCTGTAATTATCGGTCGACGCACAATATCAAATACGGAATTCATATCTCCTCCATTTAATCTAAATATGAAGCGATAACATCTAATACGCCAACCGGAAAAATCAGTTTCTCATAACTAAACAAATCACTTATATTCAAGTAGCTTGCCATGAGTGTTTTCGCATCAGGAATATTTCTAGTTGAAAGAATGATTGAATCGAAATCTCCGTTAGATTCTGGTATAAGCAGCAGTGCGCTTGCATCTCCAGCCAATACATCCAATGCTTGAACCATCAATCGTGTCTTTATCTCTGGTAAGGATAATTCGTCCAAAACAACAATGTTTTGTTCAGCAGCTTTTACTGATAGAGCAGACTTTAGTGCAGCTTTACGCATTTTCTTTGGCAGACCTTTTGAATAATCGCGCGGTTTTGGTGTATGGATCTTCCCTCCTCCCACCCACTGAGCTGCTCTAATCGAACCCTGCCTCGCTCGACCGGTTCCCTTCTGGCGCCATGGTTTACGGCCTCCACCTCTCACTTCACTTCTGCCCTTAGTGCTGTGTGTCCCCTGGCGGGCGTTCGCCATTTGACGGGTGTATGCCTGGTGCATCAAATCAACATTTATCGGTGCTTCAAAAATCGCCGCTGGAAGTTCTAGCGTGTCGACCTTTTTACCTATCATATTTACAACATCTACTTTCATTTCAACAAGCTCCAGACTCGATTAAGAATAAATCATCACTGTTTGCGTGCTTCTTTTATCAATAGAATCCCGCCTTTTGAACCCGGGACTGCACCACGAATACCAAGAAGATTACGTTCCTCATCGACAAGTTCGACTTTTAGGTTGTGAACTGTAATACGCTGATTTCCCATATGACCAGGACCACGGGCGCCTTTCCACACTCTTCCGGGGGTCGTCCCGGAGCCGCGCGAACCGGGTGCTCTCTCCCGATCGGACTGACCATGAGTTCTCGGCCCACCGCGGAAGCCGTACCTTTTGACTCCACCCTGAAATCCTCGTCCTTTGCTGGTGCCAATTACATCAACAGAATCTCCAATCGTAAAAATATCTACGGTTATTTTGTCGCCTTCCTTTAACTCAGGTTCTTTTACTCGAAATTCACGCAAAAAGCGCAATGGGGGAAGGTTATTGCGCTTCAAATGCCCAAGCTGGCCTCCTGAAAGGCGTTTTGGTTTTGATTCTCCAAATCCTAATTGAACCGCCGTGTAACCATCTATTTCGGGTAATCTCAATTTAGTAACAAAACAAGGCCCAGCCTCGATCAAAGTAATAGGAACCGCAGCTCCACTATCATCGAAAATCTGGGTCATGCCGACTTTCTTACCAATCAGCCCTTTCAACATATCTTTTATCTCCTGCGTTTTATTTTATTTAGGACTGTCAGCCTGGGCTTGGCTGCATCATCCCTTACGGCAGCGCAGTTAGGCGATTAGCCGCGAAGCATGTTATTTTGGTTCGCCAACCGAACCGCTCTTACACTGCCTTATCAAAATTTCGATAAACTTGTTATTTCCGTACTTTCTCTACTTGATAGAAATTCGAGCCAAAATGCACTTAAATTTTGATCTCAATATCCACACCCGCTGGTAAATTCAGACGCATTAACATATCAATTGTTTTCGAATCAGGGTCGAGAACATCGATAAGTCGATTATGTGTACGGATTTCGAAGTGCTCGTGTGAATCTTTATCTATAAAAGTTGAGCGGCGTATTGTAAACCTTTCTATTCGAGTTGGCAAGGGTACCGGGCCAACTACTCTTGCGCCTGTTCTCTCTGCGGTTTCAACAATTCGTTTTGCGGATTGATCCAGCACACGGTGATCGTAAGCTTTTAAACGGATGCGAATTTTTTGTTTTGCCATATTAGAACCCTATTCCAGAATTTCGGTGATAACGCCGGAAGCGACCGTAAGTCCGCCTTCCCGGATTG
>JBJYWI010000127.1:0-17933 GCA_046259385.1 Anaerolineales bacterium | reverse complement strand
AAAAAATTGAAGAGACTTTTTCGTGAAAGATCTATGAAGAGGATCAAAGATCAGTATACATACGAGGAGAAAAAACTTACTTATTTGTCACCTCAATATATTCAAGTGGTAAATAGGCAGCCATTATCCCCTGGGCGTGCAGATACCATGGCAAAATATAAAATTTGAAACTGACCAGATTTCGTGACAGCAGTCCAGCGAACAATTGGTTCCCAAATTATCCAATGACAAAAAGAAGAGACCGTATTAACCGGAAAGCTTACAAATCTAAAACGACTGTCGCGTAAAAACATTGTTGACAAACATCACAAATTTTTGTAATATCTAATTAATTCGCATCGATGATTCCAATTCGGCTTAATTGGGAAAAAATGCTGTAAAATAATCAGGCAGTATCTTTCATTCAATTGCATAAAGGTTATTTGAAAGGGGTGGTTATATCGAGATCTAAATCGTGGCTCACAATAGATAAACTCAGTCATTTTATTATGAATTTCACTGCTTCCCAACCGGGATCCGGTGATAGAAATAGTCTGCTATTCTTTGTTCAATATTCAAAAGGAGAGGACTGCGGTGACTAAAAAAACTGTTATTTATGTTGTACTATTCTGCCTGGTTTCAGTTTTGACCCTGGCAGGATGCGGCGGGGGCCGCACAGGGGATATAAAGGGGACCATGACCGGCGCTGTATCAGGAGCGCCGATAGCAAACGCCCAGGTTATTTTATGCAAGGGTGCACCAGAAGAATCGGGATGTGAATTACTCGCCGAACCGACCACCACAACCGATGCGGCGGGTAACTTTTCTTTCAGCCGCCTCGAACCTGGCAGCTATTTTCTCCTGTACGGAATGCCGGGTGAATTGACCGCAACCCCTGAGGAGTGGGGAGGAGTGATCGTTGGACAGACCAAAGTGGACCTGGACGAGAACGGTAAATTTGTGCAAACAGGAGAGGGCGCGTTCTGGGAGGACGGGTGGGAGAATGTCGGCGAACAGGTGACTGACGCAGCAGGCAAAACCATTTACACCGACGGATATGCACGCTCAAACCGATTCGGCATCTCGATGATGGTCGTGGACCGGGAAAGAGCCCCTATTCTGGTTGTCCAGCCGCGCGAAACCGCGGAGATTAACTGGGTCGTGTTAGAAAGATAATAACTGATCTATAAATCTAACTTTTTTCTCTCTCCCAACCAAATTGAGGGGAAATGTTGAGCTTAAATTTATTCGTGTAAAATGAGCCGAACTAAAAATTTTCCATTAATAAATGTTGACAGGCTGTCTTTTATCGAATATTCAACCTAGATATATACAGCCACAATCTTCAAGGAGTGCAGTACATTACCAAAGCAGATTTAAGATTACTCGAACCTGGACTTCATTCTAATTAATATCACTCTGCTAGTTGGTTTTCTAAAACCTTGCTTATCTGGGAAGAAATTTTAAAAATTGTCGAGTAGAGATTATTGATTTACATTTGGCGGATTCTTTTAATCTTTATGTAAACATACTCTTTAACATAACAATATATTGGAGGTATAGATTAAACTAAAACATCTTTTCACCATTAACATCTTCATAGCAATTCCAATAGGTTTATCCTGCGTTTTACTTCCTGGCTGGGTTCTCCAGTTATACGGACTTTTTCCTGATGCTACGTCCATTTGGGTAACTCGCCTTGTTGGTGGATCCATCCTAGGTTTTGCATCCCTCATGTGGTTTGGTAGAAAGAGCGAAACGGTCCAAACCCGGAAAGCAATCGCACTGGCACTATTCATCCAGGATATTATTGGCTTGGCGGCATCCATTGAAATCCAAATGCGTGGCGATATAAATTTCCTCGGTTGGCCGTTCAATATTCTCACGTATGGCTTCCTTGCTCTTGGATACGCTTACTTTTACTTTTTCAAGACAAGCAACTGCTAGTAAAGGCTTCGAGTCTGTAGATTCAACGCATATGGGTAAAAAGGAGTAATCTGTAAATCACTGAGACCGAGAACGGTTTGAAGGAGATTATGCATTGCGCACTCCAAGGTCATTGTTCAATTGAAGCTGCATGAATTATTCAAAGAAAACATTCCAATGAAACTTAAGAATATGTTGGTTATAAAGGCTTTTGTCTGTCTGGTGTTCGGGCTCCTCTTCCTATTAGTGCCAGGACCCTTAATGGCTTTCTTCGGTGTCACTCTTGACCCGGGTGGAATATTTGTTGCACGACTTTATGGGGCAAGCCTAATCGGTAATCTTTTACTCACCTGGTTCTCCCGAAACGATCCGGGGTCAGAAGCATTAAGAGCTAGTGTCCTAGGCCTCTTCGTATATGACGCTATCGGCTTCATCGTGGCGCTTATGGCTGTACTCTCCGGGGTTATGAACATACTCGGCTGGGCAGTTGTTGGACTTTACCTGTTTTTGACGCTGGGCTTTGGATATTTCCAATTCATGAAGCCAAGTGCTTCCTGACTAAAATTCATCGCTCAAAAGACGCAGCATTCAAATAACTGAGTGAAAACCAGAAAAAGGGGTGGGGTGTATCTATTTAAATTAAATGGCCCATCCCGACTATCCCCAAAAAAGCCTGCGCAATTCCCTTCATATAAAGGCGTGCAATATCAAAATTGTGACGTTAAATTTAAAGATAATGGAAATATTTGTATCGAAAATGCCCCAACACTCTGACGGATATACTGCGCTGGATGTACAATTCCTTGATATACTAAATGACGATTTTCATAGAGTGAAGTGAAATTTTCCCTATAAAAACCAATACATCCGCATGTACCTAGAGAATATTGATTTCAAGTTTTGCGTTCCCACTGAGCTTAGCAGTCTGGTAATAATCCGCAACAACATCGAGGAGTCAATTTCACCTCTAAGTATCAGTGAGGACACAATCTTCGATATCGAGCTATCTGAGAATGAAATTGTAAATAACATTTTTATCCACGATTACAAAGGAGCATCTGGGCTAATCAAAATCTATTTAAATAGGGATGCGGATTCTGTGATTGTCACTTTCTCTGACCAAGGGTAACTGTTTAATCCTACTTCGATTCCACTTCCTGAAATTTCACTCCCACTTGAAATTCATTCAAATGGAGATCTGGGCAATTCCTGGCAAGGCAATTGATGGATGAAATATATTACGATTTATCTCCTTTTGGGTAAATCGGGGTAGTCATGATAAAAGATGTGGAAATATAATTAACGTGAGGAGGAAAAATGACTTTTGCTATCGAACAGGTTCAAGGTAGAGTCCTAGTTACTGTGCTGGCGATACGGGGTGATTTGGATGGGTCTAACTACCAGGAGTTTATTGATTTAGCAAAAAGCGCTTATCAAAAGGGCGCTACGGATTTTCTAATTGATATGAGTGATCTCAATTTTATGTCCAGTGCGGGATTGGTTGCCTTGTTGAGCATCATAAAATTGATGAGCGGGGAATCCCTCCCGGATCCAGAGCATGGCTGGGATGCGCTGCACGAGATTCATCGCACTCGCGATCACGGAGTACAGCAACATGTCAAGCTGTTGAAACCGCTACCAAACGTTGACAAGGTACTCAAAATGTCGGGAATGAAAAAATTTTTTGAAATCTTTGCGGAAAAGCAAGCAGCTATCGCATCATTTGGATAATTACAATTTACTTCCTATTTTTATTTTCTGCTTTCGCAGCAACTGTCTCTTAGGCAGTCAACGAATGCAGTTTTAATAGTTTGTGAAAAAGGAGGTGTGGAAAATTATAATAAATTCTGCAGCCACAAAGCATTCACAAGTATGAAAGAGTAGGGTTTTACCGGTTTGAAAAAATCAATAGTCTGTGACAAACGAAAAAATTTGATTGTAGCGCGGTCAGCCATAATCCCCTGGGCGTGCAGTTACTACGGCGTATAATTTCCAAAGCAAATTCCATTATTAAAATTCAAACATCCACTAGCCTCCGATCTGAATCAATATGCTGGATCAGTCCCTCCAATCGTAATCGACACTGGTAATTTCCAGTTCTATATAACTAAAATCGCCTCCCGGCAGATGCCATACCCCCACCCCACCTGCCGGGAGGTTTAAGCCTACATATTCCCCGTAACCTGTGATCGGCGTGGACCAACCATCCAGCGAAAACTCCCCACCCGTTTCCCGGTAGCGTTTCGCTTTAAAATCCACCAGACGCCCTTCGCTGTCAAAGCGCAGCTCAGCTGAAACCTCCCTTCCGTGGTCGCTGAACGTCACCCGCGCTGACTCGCCGTCTACCGCCTCCCAGCGCATATTTTCTCCTAAGTAAGCTGTTGGGAACCACATCACCTCGTTCAGGTAGCGCAGCATGCTAGCCTGATCAAGCTCTGGCCCCCTGGTGTCAAAAACCGTCTTCAACCCTGCCAGTCTGCCGAACATGTGCCCGTGACCGTCCTTGTACGAATCTTCGGCGCGCAGGACCGGCAGCCCCATGATCTTGAATTTCGCGTCCCACTTGAAACCTGGCGGGGATGTTGTGTAAAACTGCTCGGCTGAAAAATCCATCCAGGCTCTATCGACGCCCAGGCGGAAACGACCGCGCTGCTCCACACGCGCGGTTTTTATCAGGTGTTTGCCAGCAACGCCTGTATATTGCAGGTATCTGAGTACAGGCTGCGGTAAATTTGAAAGGCTTTCTTCAGTGATTAATTTGCCTGCCATTTGCTCTCCCGTTTATGGAATATTACCACTTTGCCCCCTTGTTTTGCATAAGCGGCAAGATTCTATCCTGCCCCACATCCTACCGAATCGTATCGCTGATGTTGGGCGGGTTTCCCAAGCCGCCACTAAACCAGCAGTTGGCATAACGCTTCACCCCATCTGATGCGCTGGCATGGTTATTCGTGATCACCATTCCAGCAATTTTCGCCAGCTCATTCCTGGCCTGTGGCTCCGCCAGAATCAGCGTTAAGGAAAGTCTGGCTTATTGACGCAAACCGCAAGGGCTAGAAAATTATCTGTATTCTTGGGTGATGGAATGAAACCAATCGTCGTTTCTAGATCTTAACCACTGCTTCTACACCGATATCGTGTGATGGCGAAGTCGGCGTCGATCTTTTCATACATGAGTGCTTCCTACAGAGGAATTCATGGCGAAGGGAATAGATATGCCGATCTTCTCTGTTTCAAAGGGACATCTTATCCAATGTCTCATCCTGAGTTGCGATGATTTACACAGGCGAAGCTATTAATATGACGAAGATTACCTCATCCGTCGAGGCACTATCGAAGTTGATAATTAATCACCCACAATCTGTACTCGTACGAATCGCTCGCGAGCGCGCACCTGGTCAAAATCAGCGAAGTAGATACGTCCAAACTCTCCCAGCACCATGCTGCCATCTTCAACCGGGACAGTAACCGAACGCCCCAAGATTACAGACCTGAGATGGGCGTCGGTATTCAACGACCAGGAGGGCAGTTCATTCCTCCCCTCCGCAGCTATTATATGTTCTGGTCCGGGGTGTAAATATTGTCCCTCGGTTCGGCATGTAGGGATGATCTTCTCCAGTACGTTCACCAAATCCTGCATTAACAGATCCGTCCCCCAGTAGTTGACATCATCAGAAGCTTCCTGAATGAGCACACTGCAGGTAGTATGCTGCGAAAATACGACCAGGATACCGTTTTTTATGCCAGATTTTGTTAGGATCTCCCCAACTTGTTCAGTGACATCATGAAAGGTGGGTCTGCGGTCAGATTGGATCTTGAAAAAACTGTGAAAATCTGTCATGGTTACCTCTCTATTTTATTGGTGGGTTTTATTCCAAGCTGCTCGAACAGACCGGATCATTTCCTCCATCATCGCATACGGGTCTTCCGCTTTAATAATCCCACTGGTTGAGCCTGTTGCCTGCGCACCCAGAGCGATGATTTCGTAAACATCCCGACCACAGCTTATACCGGCTGCGTGCAAAACGAGAATTTCCGGGTTGATTGCCCTAACAAGCTCATTGATCTTTTGAACAGCTTCCTGATCACCGGCTCCACGCTTTCCAACGCCTATCAATTCGGGTGGTTCTGCAAAAATGATGTTTGGGTTAAACTTCGCAACAATTTTTACTTCTTCTAAACTTCCGGCGCAAACCGCACTCGCTAATCCTACTTCATCCGCTCTTTGGATTGTCCGCTGGATTATTTCCTTTGGTAAAGGTTTTTCGGCATGGTTCAGCAGCACACCCACAGCACCGGCAGCCTTTATAGCTTCTGGCAGGACCGAACCTATCCCAGGGCCAATCTTTAATGCATCCATGTGCTGGGCAAAGATAAGTAAATTCTCCGTTTCTCGAGCGAGAAGGGGAATATCCACATATTGTGGCGTAAAGATAATTTGAACATTGTATTTTACACAAAGCTCATCGGCGAATTTAGCCAGATTGAGCACACCTTCGCCGTACAGGTAGGCTTTTGGACCAATTTCAAAGAATGGGGGTGTAAGTTTTAATCCTTGGTACATTGACAGGGTACCTTTCTGAAGAAATCCGGAAAGGTTACTGCGTGCTATTACTGGTATCGTGGTAAATTTCATAAGTCCAGGTCGGGGCGCCCAGGGCTGTCAACGCGGCCTGAATGGAAATTACCTTTTTAGGTGGACAAAGCGCAATAGCACAACCGCCGCCGCCTGCGCCCATTTGTTTCGCCCCCCAGGCTCCTGATTCTACTGCCGTTCTGCAAAAGGCGTTCAGCCGTGCAGTGGAAGTCCCCATAATATTTTCTTCGATTTGCTGCTGATTCATCAATCCGCCCAGCGTTTCAAGGTCGCCTCGCAATAAGGCGGCTTTACCCTCTTCAACCAACCCTACAACCCTCAGCAGCGAATCAATAAGCACCTTATCCCCGGCGCGCAAGCGATCTTGCAGCCAAAGCTGAAGCTCTTGGGTATCGTGGGCTTCTTGGGTATCCGCCACCACAATTGGCAGAGAACTTACGGGAATAGTTTCGACGCCTGGTGTCGGTCCGGTATCTATGTAGGTAACACCCCCATAAGCGATGGCGTACTGGTCCATACGACCGCATTCGATGTTCAGGTTTTCACGCTCTACGACATAGGAGAGTTCAGCAATTTCAGATGTATCGAGGGGGATATCGTAAGCCTGGCTCAGAACACGAATGAATGCAATACACAATGCAGTGGATGATGACATCCCTGCGCTGACAGGAATATTGGAATTGATGGTTGCCTCAAAGCCCGTTGTGATGTGACCCTGGAGACGTTGATAGACCGCTTCTAAATACTTGAGCGGCGATACCAGGGGCATTTCATCTCCCAGTTTGAATTCTTCCTGATAATCGATATCTTCTGCGATCAAGATTATACGGTCGTCGCTGCGGGGTTGCAGGCTAATGCTTAGAAAAGCCGATATCGCAGCAGCAAGAACTGGTTTTTCTATTAAATCAACATTGTCTCCAAGCAAACATATCCGCCCTGGGGCACGCGCTGTCGTGCGTTTATTGTTAAAAGACATGTTTACCATGCCTCCTCTTATTGATGAGGATGAAACCTAGAGAATAATGGATAATTTTCCTTATACATGCCTGCATAGCAGTAAATAAGGGTTTCTGGCGTTTCAACATTATAACATAATATTCGGTATTACTTCTGTTTATGTTATGAATATATTCTTGACGATCTCTGTTATTAATGATATTATGCAAAAAAAAGAAGTAAACGTTATATTATTTGGATTGTCAGGGATTTGGGAGGAGGAATTATGTCCGGCACCGGTGAGCAAATTCGGTTAGCACGTTTATTCAATAAATCCGAGAATATTGTAGTGGTAGCTGTTGACCACGGCCTGTATTTCGGACCGCTGCCTGGTCTGATAGACCTCCCCAGTGCGATCCAAAATCTCAAGCAGGCAGACGGCGTCTTGCTGAGTGCGGGAATGGCTGCCCATTGTGCGGATTTCTTTGCCTACCGCGGCGCTCCAGCGATGATACTGCGTCTCAATTGGGCGACGAATTACGTTGCGCCATGGGAGTATGAACATTCACATTCTGTTCACCTGCTGAACACCCTTGATGCCATTCGATTGGGCGCTGATATTGTAATTGGCAGTGTGACGCTCAAAACGCCAGACCAGGCTGAAGATGCCCATAATGTTGAGCTTTTTGCCAAGTATGTGCAGCAAAAAGAACTGGCAGGAATCCCCATTATTTGCGAGGTTTATCCGATTGGTGGAGACCACGCTAAACCAGAGGATTTACAAGAAGAAGTGGCAATAGGCTGTCGCATGGCAGCGGAATTGGGTGCAGACATGATTAAAACTTTCTACACCGGAAAGGGTTTTTCCCTGATTGCGGCTGCCACCCCCATTCCCATTCTAGCGCTGGGCGCACTTAAGAAACCTACCGAGACCGATGCGTTGATAGCCGCGGCAGAAGCGGTCGAAAATGGCGCGCGCGGTGTGGTTTTTGGTCGCAACGTGGTTCAAGCCCGCGATCCGGAGCGTTTGCTCGGAGCATTGAAGGAAGTTGTCAAAGCGGGTATTGCGCCCGACGTTGCAGCTAAAAAATTCCGATTGGACTAATAGTGACTTTACTTCTAGGTCTTGATATTGGCACTACATCAGTCAAGGCGGGGATATTTGACGTTGAGGGACATTGCCTGAGCATTGCGCGACAAGATTATGAGCTGCAAACACCGACGGTGGATCACGTTGAGTTGAATGCCGAAACCTACTGGAGCGCTGCCTGTAAGGCCATTAAACAAGCTCTGGCCTCCGATAATGTTGTTGTTCAAGAAATTGGGGGGATAGGTGTGTCAAGTCAAGGCGAGACGGTGATTCCAGTAAATATCGACGGGAATCCCATCCACCCGGCCCTGGTCTGGTTAGACAACCGCGCTCATATTGAATCCGATCAACTCACCAAGCAGCTTGCCAGCGCGGCTTATCGCCATACAGGTATCCCTGACATCAATCCAACCTGGACAGCTTGTAAGATCGCCTGGCTGCGTGATAACCGCCCCCAGGTCTTTCAAGCGGCTCATAAATTTTTATTGGTGCAAGATTTCATCATCCATCGTCTGACCGCTCAATTTGTGACCGATGGAGCAATCGCGTGCACCACACTCCTATACGATATTGTCGAAAACCAGTGGTGGCCCCAAGCACTGCAGGCAGTCGGTTTGGATCCCGAACGGCTGCCAGCGATTTCCAAACCCGGATCAGTGGCGGGGGTTTTGACCCGCCAGGCTGCCGAGGCAACCGGTCTCCTCCCGGAAATACCCGTCGTCCTGGGCGGGATGGATCAAGCGGCAGGGGCTGTCGGCGCGGGTAATATACAATCAGAGATGATATCCGAAACCACGGGTGGGGCATTGACGATTCAGGTCACCGTCCCGCGCCCCGATATCGATCCAAGCGGACGCGTACCGGTCTACGTTCACAGTATCCCAGATCATTATTTATTTGTCCCGGTATGTGACACCGGGGGGATGGCGCTGCAGTGGTTTCGAGATAACTTCGCTGAGAGCGAACGCCTGCAGGCGGTTGAGGAAGGCATAGATGTCTACGACTTGCTGACCCGCTTGGCGAGCGAGGTTCCCCCAGGCTGTGATGGTTTATTGATGTTGCCCCACCTGACGGGCGCATTCAGCCCTGAATACAATCCACACGCGCGCGGTGTTTTCTATGGCTTTACGCTGTTTCACAAAAAGGCGCACTTCACCCGGGCAGTGCTCGAAGCCGTCGCCTATATGCTGCGGCGCAATCTGGAATTGATCGCTCAGACTGGCATCAAGGCTGAGGAAATGCGTTCCACGGGCGGCGGCGCGGCCAGCCAATTGTGGCGCCAGATCAAAGCGGATGTCTGCCAACTACCAGTAGTAACATTGCGCAACAGCGACACCGCACCGCTCGGAGACGCTATGCTTGCTGCTGTGGCGATTAACCTCTTCCCATCCCTGGACAAAGCTGTTAGCGCGATGGTTTCGACTGCCGAACGACTGGATCCAATTCCCGGGAATGCCGCTTTATATGATTTGAACTATCAGCGATATTGTGAACTCAATGATGTGTTGGAACCTTTGTTCCGGCAGCATTTTGAATTAACCACCGCGGAGTGAATTCGAGAATAATTTACTTCCGCCTCAATATCAAACTATCTGGAGGAATTCTATGGACACCCAACCTAAAATCGGCTTATTTGTCACTGCTTTGCTGGAAGACGACTACAACAAAACCGGTCACATGCGCCCAAAAATGAGCGAAGCCACTGATCGGATTGCTGAAATCCTCTCACCTTATGGTGAGGTAATCAATCCAGGTTTCGTTGAATACGAACCGGATGCTGACAAAGCCACCCAAGCCTTTAATGCTGCTGACGTAGACTTGATCGTAGCCATCGAGCTGGCATACCAGAAGGGTATTATCCCCATGCGTACTCTCCTACGCGTCAACGCACCAATTCTGGTCTGGAATACGCAGCAAATTCGCCGACTGCAAGAGGACGCTGATTTCGACGTTATCATGGAAAACTCTGGTATGGCGGGTCTCCCCGAACTGACGAGCGCCCTCATACGCAGCGGGCGACCTTTTGAACTGCTCACCAGCCATATCGATGATCCGGAAGGATTAGCCCAAATTGGCGAATACGCTACTGCAGCTGGTGCAATCCGCCGCCTGGAGAAAATGCGCATCGGCATCATAGGTCATCCTTTTGAGGGCATGACGGACCTGATGGTGGATTATCTTAGTTTTCGAGACAAGATCGGGCCGGTCTGCTGGCCGCTCGAACCCGAAAAAGTTGCCGTTGCCGTTGAAGAAATGAACCCAGAACGCGTGCGGGAATTTATGCAGTCACAAGCCAAACAGTATGATGCTAGCGCCATGCCCGATGATCTTTTTGAGCACTCAGCCCGTTTAGCTTTGGCTCTAGAAGATGTCGCCAAGGAGTATAACTTCGATGGGCTGGGGGTCTTCGACCAAGTCTGGCTGACCGATCCGCGGGTAGGTGTAATTCCCAGTTATGGAACAAGTTATCTGTGCTCGGTGCATATCCCGGTAGCCACGGAAGCGGACGTCACCACCCTGAGCGCGATGATGATCCTGCAAGAGTTGGCTGGTGACTCGACTTTCCTAGAAAATTATGTGATCGACTTTGACAATGATGCCATTATTCTCTCGCACGACGGTCATGGAAATCCTGCAATGGCTGCTGATCCGAAAAATGTGCGCATCAAACCCAGTATTTACTATGAGGGCGTCAATGGTCGTGGGGCAGGCCTTGAGTTTGCCTACGCTCCAGGTGATGTGACCATCCTTTCCTTGATCCCGCTCGGTGATGGCAGCTGGCGTTTGATCGTCGGAGAAGGAGAGTCTTTACCGCTCACCCCAAGACCTGTGGCAGCGCCGCAGATGTTATTCCAATACAAGAACGGAAATATTACAGAATTTTGTGATCGCTGGTTATTGGCTGGTTCGCCTCACCACATGGCGTTGGCGTACGGTCATCTTGCTGAAGAAGTAAAGAAACTCGGCCGATTAATGGGTGTTGAGGTCATATCCGTCTGAAAAGAAACAGGGCAGATATTGTTGCACTTTTTACAGCCGATTCCAGTTTGGAGTGTTGAATAATGGCGTATTTGGAGCTGCGTGATGTTACAAAACGCTTCACGAAAACACTTGCCGTGTCGCAATTAAATCTTTCCGTTGAAAAAGGCGAGTTTATCTCCTTATTAGGACCCTCTGGTTGTGGAAAATCCACCACACTGCGCATGATCGCTGGTCTTGAAAGTCCTGACGTGGGGAGAATTATCTTTAATGGAACGGATATAACAGATGTGCCGCCAAACAAAAGAGGCGCAGGTATGGTATTTCAGGCTTATGCGCTTTTCCCCAACCTGACCGTACGAGGGAACATCGCATTTGGCCTGGAAATCGCGGGTAAAACCAAAGCAGCAATCGAGGAGTCGGTCTCTCGGATGCTCCAATTAGTGCAATTGGAAGGGGTTGAGTCCCGCTACCCCAGCCAGCTTTCTGGTGGTCAGCAGCAGCGAGTAGCATTGGCACGTGCATTAGCACCAGAACCGCATATCCTTTTGCTGGATGAACCGCTCAGCGCACTGGATGCTATGGTAAGGGTTGATCTACGAGCAGAAATACGGCACATTCAATCTGAGCTTGGAATAACTACAGTTTATGTTACCCACGATCAAGAAGAGGCTTTGTCCATTTCCGATCGAGTTGCGGTGATGCGTCTTGGTACGATCGAACAGATCGGAACCCCTGAAGATATTTACCGCAATCCATCCAGCCGCTTTCTGGCTGCTTTTATCGGCACCGCCAATCAATTCAGCGGCCGGGCTGTCGACAACTTTACCGTACAAGGAGAACATTACACATTTGAGACCGATGTGCCAGCGGAACTGATAGGAAAATCGGTTGTTGTTCTTGTGAGACCGGAAAATATCAAAGTTTTCAATAAAGCAGAGCACATTCCGGATGGATTTAATCTGATCAACGGTGAAGTTCAGACAATCACTTTTATGGGTTCTGTTACCCGGCTTACGTTGAGTGCCTTTGGTGAAAGAGTTGTTTGTGATGTTCCTGCCAACACGCATCATTTTGAACACAACCAGAGAGTTGTTTTGGCTGTTTCACCGGATTTATGCCAGGTCATGGCAGAATAAGCTTGAGACTTCAGGAAACAATAAAAAGGAAACCCTTGCATGAGGAAAATTTGAAAATAACTGTCCTGGGGGCAGGCACCTGCATACCTTACCCAAACTTCAGTCCAGCTGGTTATCTGGTCTACATTGACCAGAAGCCTCTTTTACTTGATGCTGGTCCAGGGACCATTGCCAGAATGGCATCGCAAGGAGTCAACTACCAGGATTTGGAATTTATCTTGATATCACATCTGCATCCTGACCACGTGCTTGATTTATTGACGCTGCTCCAGGTTTATAACGCTACACCCGGTTGGACACGCACTGAGAAATTAACCGTAATTGGATGCAGGGGGATTGAATATTTCTTGCAGGAGCAATATCGTTTATTTGATGGTGTAAAACCAGAAAATTACCCACTGCAAATTTATGAAATGAACGCTGAAACGATAGATTTCGAAGGTTGGAGCCTAGTAAGCGCATTATCTTTGCACACCCCTGAAAGCCTGGCATTCCGAATCACGAGCAAAGGTAAATCTCTAGTTATTAGCGGCGACGCATCCAGTCCGGACAACTTGATAGAACTTGCCCGAGGAGCAGACCTGCTAATCTGTGAGTGTTCTTTCCCATCAGGGTGGGAATCTCCGGACCACCTTTCTCCTTATCAAGTTTGCATGCTTGCCAAGAATGCGAGCGTAAAACGTGTGGTGTTAACCCACCGGTACCCGCAAGCAATTCAGGAGGATGTGGTCTCACAAGTTAAAGCCCTCTATGATGGAGAAGTGATAGGCGCCATCGATGGATGGTCAACTGAGATATGACGAAAAAGTGATTAACAATGGAAAGCCCGAGTAGCAAACGTAAGAGTTCATGGAAAAAATGGTCAATCTGGATACCTCTGCTCCCATTTATGCTTTTCGCATTCTTATTTGAGATCATCCCCGTTGTCTCAGTATTGCTTTCCAGTTTGCGAACTGATGTCAATTGGCTCACGCTGGAAAATTATCGCCAAACGATGACGCCTCTCATTTATCGCTCGTTTGTTAATACTATTCGATTGTCGGCAACTACCGCTGTAATCGGGGTTATCTTAGGAACGCTAATCAGTCACGCTTTGGTTAACACACGCAATAGATATACACATAATTCGGTCATGGCGCTTGCTGATGTGGCGACTAATTTTGGCGGCGCGCCGCTTGCGTTTGCCTTTATCGTAACCCTTGGATCCACGGGTGTAATTACCCTTTTCCTGAAAAATCTATTCAACATCTCACTCTATCCGGATTTCCGTATTTATTCAGTCACAGGGTTAACTTTGGCATATTTGTACTTCCAGATACCATTAATGATCCTGCTTATCCAGCCTTCGATACTTGGATTGAAAAGGGATTGGAAAGAGGCTGCTTCTACCCTGGGCGCATCAAATTTGCAATACTGGAAGCGTATCGCTTTGCCTATCCTGGCGCCGTCATTAATTGGGGGATTCCTCTTATTATTTGCCCATTCATTCGGGGCATATGCTACTGCTTGGACTTTAACTGGTCCGGATATCAATCTGGTCACAATCCAGATAGCGGCTCTAATTCGTGGTGAAGTACAACTAGAACCAGGAATTGCTGATGCCATGGCGATTATTTCCCTCCTAATCATGATGTTGTGCGTTGCCGGCTACCAGTGGGCAAGTACCCGGGCTGCGAAGTGGCGAGCATGAAAAATATATCCCTGTCGCGCATCCTGTTGATTGGTGTCTTTCTGGTCTATATGATTGTCCCCTTGATCGCAACCGTGGCGTTCTCATTTTCTGTTCGTTGGGACCGCACGATACTGCCGGAAGGTTTGACATTGGACTGGTGGATAGCCGCTACAACTAGGCGTGCTTTCAGCTCAGCTTTGAAGCATACACTGGTGTTGTCTTTGGCTACAACAGGTTTTTCAATTGTACTCATGACACCGACTGCTTATTGGGCGTATCAACGCGTCTCAAAAGCAAAACCCATGATAGAAGTTCTTACCATAATGCCTTTTGGGATACCGGGGGTGGTATTGGCATTGGCGCTTATTCGTACATATGCCCGCCTAGGCGGTGCTCTGGTATACAGTCCCTCGATGTTAGTGATGGCCTGTACTGTGATCGGATTACCGTTTTTCTATCGCCCACTGGCCAATGCATTAAATGCTACGGATATCAAGGTGCTTACCGAGGCTGCCTTAACCCTTGGCGCAAGTTGGCCTCGCATCATCATGAAAGTAATTGTTCCAAATATTATGCCTGGGATTTTAAGTGGAGCGCTGTTGGTTTTTTCGTTAGTCTTTGTGGAATTTACACTGGCTAACCTCCTTACAGGAGGACGATTTAAGACTTTCCCGATTTATCTAGTTGAATACACCCGTTTTGATGGGCGTCAGGCAAGCGCCTTAGCTGTTATCAGCTTCATATTCGCCTGGATTATCTCACTCGCTCTAATCATGTTGGCTAGCAGGTCAGGCCTCCGGAGAGAAGAGGCTATCGGAGGACGCTAATCCAAAAACTGCATAACCATGTTCTATACCACATGGATATAAATACAGAAGACCATTTGGGCATCTAAATTCAAATGGGATCCACAAAAAAGGAGAGTGAGTATGCAACGATATACCTAACAGTGTAAAGGCAACCGTCAAATACCTTGTCCAACCACTATATGCAATATGGAGGAATACTTATGAAAACCAAGTCAATATTCGCAGTATTTATTCTGATCGCTGTACTGTTGGCGTCCTGCGCCCCGGCTGCGGCTCCAGAATCTGAGATGTCAAAGGAAGAAGGGGCAGCAGAAGAGGGCGCCGTTAACAGCTACGGGATGTCGGATGACTGGGTCAATCTTGGATACATGTGGAAAACCATAGAAGATCGATATGGCGTTGTACACACTGATATCGATATGACCAGCGCCGAACAGATCACACGCCTGGATGCGGAGAAAGATGCCCCTGTTCTGGATGTGGCGGATATAGGGTACGATTTCCTGGGCACCTTACTCGAGAAAGGACATGCCATGGCATACAAATCTCCCGATTGGGAAACCATCCCCGATGAATTTAAAGACCCTGAAGGACGTTGGGCGTCAGCATATTGGGGAGCGGTCTCCTTTTTGGTAAACACTGACGTCGTTGAAAACCCGCCAGAAACCTGGGATGACCTTCTTAAACCAGAATACAAAGACATGATTTGCTCCCGCGACCCGCGCGTCTCGACTTACGCAACAGCTTCTGTGCTTTCTGCAGCCTATGCCAACGGTGGAGGAGAAGATAATGTCCAACCCGGAATAGAATTCTTCAAGAAATTCCGGGAAAGTGGAAACTGGAGGGAGGGAGTTGTCCTTAACGTAGCCGCCGTTCAAAAAGGTGAATGCCCAATTTCAATTGTGTATGACTTCGATGGATTTGCAAAACGTGACGCCACTGGCTTACCTCTTGAGGTCTTCATACCCAAAGATGCGACCGTGGGCATGATCTTTGCTCAATACATCAATGCTCGCGCTCCCCATCCAAATGCAGCAAAATTGACCATTGACTATTTCTACTCAGATGAGGGTCAGGTGGCATTTGCCACGGGTTATGCTCATACAACCCGTGATGTTGATCTGCCGGATGAAGTTGCGTCAAAGCTGCTCCCAGAAAGCGCATACCCCAATCTGTATTTCCCGACAAGTCTGGAGTCTTTCTCAGCGGCGGTAAAACAGATTGTGGATGAGTGGAACGCCTATATGGGCGAATAGGAATCAGATAATTACCAGACTGGAAAATCCGGAAGCGAGATTATGCTTACTTCTCCCCAAGGTTTTCTCAATGGTAATTAATGCTGCTGAAAAAATGCCAAAAGCTGGCAGAAGATCGCTCAGCATGCTTTTAACATATTGATGATCACTCGATAAAAAATGTCTTGGCACTTAGACGCGCCAGGTCTTCGTGCCAAGACGCAATTCTTCAAACAGTTGATGTGCAAGGATAATGAATTACCAGGAAGGCAAATTTAAGCTGGTCACCGTGATATGAGTAGAATCAAAACTTTGTTGATGAACTGGATTCCGCTGGTGCCGTTCCTGATTTTGTGCCTGGCAATCATGATCATGCCGATTTTCTTTATGCTTCGGGGTAGTTTCACGGGTTCAGAAGGCGAGTTCACACTCGATCATTATGCCAAGATGGGCGCTACAATTTATGCTGTATCCTTCAAGAACAGTATCCTTCTCTCCGGGTTGACCGCAGTTCTGGGTGTTTTTATAGGTACGGTTGTCGGTTATTTTATCTTCCAACTAATCAGCAAGCGTTCAAAGGAGATGTTGACCGCCCTGTGTGATGTAACCTCCAATTTTTCTGGCGCTCCTCTAGCTTTTGCATTCATTGTCGTATTAGGAAGCAACGGCGTGTTGACATTAGCGCTACAGAGATACCTTTCCTGGGAAATCTACCCGACATTCAGTATTTATTCATTTTCGGGATTAATTTTGGCTTATACCTACTTCCAGTTGCCCCTCATGGTGCTCTTGATCATCCCAGCGCTTGCCGGATTGAAACGTGAATGGAGGGAGGCTGCATATGGTATGGGGGCGAATTCACGCCAATACTGGCGTTATGTGGGAATTCCTGTGCTGGCACCAGCCATTTTGTCCGGTCTGCTGCTTTTATTTGCTAATGCATTTGGCGCTTATGCAACAGCTTATACCCTGACAGAGTTCCGTTATCCGCTCGTCACGCTGCAGCTTGGGTTCTTGCTTACCGGAGAAGTATTTCGTGACCCTGGTGCCGGAGACGCGATGGGAATCCTTACTTTGATCATGATGGGAATAGCAATCCTCTTCTACCAGCTAGCTGCGCGGCGCGGGAGAAGATGGCAGCAATGAAAAGAAAATATCGTTTTCTCCCCGGGCTGGTGATCGGAGGTTTCTTGTTCTATATGCTGTTACCGATCGTCGCGACATATGTCTTTTCCATTGCTACTCGTTGGGATCGAACAATATTACCTGAAGGTCTGACTTTTGAATGGTACAGAGTGGCATATGCAGATCCCTGGTTCTTTATCGTCTTCAAACATTCTCTCACTCTATCTATCAGTACCGTCCTGGCCAGTGTTTTAATAATTGTCCCTACTGCGTATTGGGTTCACTTGCGGAATCCAAAAGCCCGTCCCCTCTTTGATTTGATCAGCATACTGCCTTTTGCCATCCCCGGGGTGGTACTAGCATTGGGAATAATCAGGCTGTACGCACGCCCCCCGCTTATGATCGGAAGGACACCAGCAATGCTGGTCGCAGCTTATGTCATCTTT
>JBJYWI010000126.1:0-7289 GCA_046259385.1 Anaerolineales bacterium | reverse complement strand
CCTAGATGATACGACGATATTCAACAGAAACCCAAACGACGCGATCAAACTGGCTGCATGCCTGCAGCTCATAACGTTTCATTGATCTCGCTTCCCGTTCCAAAACCCAGCGTTTGAGAGGATTAGGTTCATTATCCGCCAGGCGTTGCGGTATGAGATGCACAGCATTATGTTGGTCCATCACCAGGGTTGTATTTAAACCTTGCTCATAGAGTTGGGTTTGGGCTCTTAATGCATATTGTGCCATCCACAACTGATCGGCATGAATAGCTTCATACCGCTGCCGGCGAATTAATGTGGATATCAACTGGTCCATCGCCTTCACGCTATCGCGATCAATTAGAAATGACCGTCCTAATAGCGTGCTCTTGCCCAAGTCCCAAACATCTTTGAGGCGTGAACGTACCATCGGTATCGTATAAATCTCTGAACAAAATTGCTCCAGATGTTTCAAAGACTTTGACTGGTCGTTCGGACGCCGGAAAGCCACAAGAGTGATCTCATGCCCGGCAGACGCAAGGTATTCTAAAACGTGATAACTCCGGACCTTAGGACCTGCATCGATAGGATATGGAACTAATTGGGAAAGGTATAAAATATTCACACTCTAAAATCTCTTCAATAGTTACGCTATAACACAAGTCTATAATGGAAGTATCGCTTTTCTTTTGCGAAAATCGTACTTGATAATAGACTCTTCTCCGATACTCGGATACTATTCATTTGTTAAGTTCTCTAGGGGGAGGTTGATCCAATCAGCGATGGGAGGAAAGTCAAAAAGTTCAACTCGGTTTCAGTCTTCCTGGAATCTTTAGTACGGTCGTCGGATTACCATTTACATTGATAACTGTCTTGAATCCACTAAACTCCCATAAGAATAATCGGCCTGGATATTTCTATCCAGGTGTCGCGATTTCAGCCGATAACAAAGACCGGAATTTAAAAGTTATTCCGCTCGCAAACAACTAATATTGCAGGGAATACAAATGAAATAACTCGTATTTTTGAAAAAAAAGAACCAACCACTCCCCATTAGAAACGTCTTGTAGAGTTAACGAACGAGGATCATCCTCCAACCTTGCCATTTGGGATTGATGCTTAGAAAGCGCTCTTTGTTTTTGAACCAAGACATCCCCAATAAACACGCTATGGCGAAATTCGCGGACCATTCGAAACCCAAAGCCCGCCGACAGGCTATTTAGAACAATTTGTTTAGCTTCGCTCTTTTTATTAAAGGGAACACTTACCCATGGCCAGTTATACCAGAACCAAACAGGATATTCGTACACCTTTACATTATTTTGGACTATATTTAATGCGTCCATGACAATTTGCCAAGTCGCTATGTGATCGGCAGGGCCATCATAATGATAGGGTACAAAAATCTCTGCCGGCTTTAGTTCAGTGAGGATATTGACAACCTTTTCACATGCAGCAGCTGTATGTAATTGGAGTCTACCATCTTCATATCCAAGGAAGTCAATGTTTTCTTCACTTACCCCCAAGACGTTAGCAGCAGCAATCGCCTCATCCATACGCAATGCTGCCAAGTCTATTTGAGGCATTATTTGATCGTGCGAATGTCGGCCGTCTGTTGTGAATACAATATGAACGTCTGCCCCTGCGCGGCGTTTCTTGATGATGGTGCCACCACAACCTAGGGTTTCATCATCCTGATGAGGCGCGAATATAATTGCGTTTTGCTTCAGCTGAGGCGCAGATATTTCCACACTGTTCTGAATCATTCTATTCAACATTGTACTGCTTAGCTGCGTTCTTACGCTCAACCTAATCCTCAGATTCTAGTGTTCGTGTATATTGCTGCAGCAGATCTTGTGTAACATGATCCCAAGAGAAGATCTCCTGAACACGTCTACGCCCAGCCATGCCCATACTTTTGCGGATTTCCGGGTTCTCTAACAATGTGATGGCGGATTCAGCTAACGCATCTGCATCCCCTGGTTCGAAAAACAACCCGGTTTCTCCTTCAATCACAATTTCTTGCATACCCCCAACTCTCGAAGCTACTACAGGTCGGCCGTTCGCCATAGCTTCGATAAGACTTATACCAAATGATTCGCTGAGTGATGGGTTGATCAATACATCTGCATGTTGATAATAACTCATGATGTTTGCATGGGGGACTTGACCAATAAAGTTTACCTGCTTGGCCATGTCTGGCGACAAGCTTGCTTGAAGCGACTCAAAATAATTATCCAAGCGTTTTAAACCCTTTGGATAATAAACTGAAAGTCCAGATACTTTTTCATCGTTACTTATCATTACTAAATATTCATAGGGCAGACTTGATGTAGGCCCAACGAGATCCAACTCGACATCGGGACATGCCTCTAAAATTTTTGGCATGGCTTGCATCAGAACGTGTACTCCTTTCTCAGGAGAAACACGGCCGACGAAAAGCAGGCGCCTCTTCCTTACGGTTTTTCGTAGTGGTTCCTTCTGGGAGTCAATTAAACCATCACTCTCAACGCCATTGTAAACAGTTGCGCAGTGGGCGGCATGTTCAGGAAATCGCTCCTGCACCTTATAAGTGACGTGATTGCTGCAGCTAACAATACGGTCAACCGAACTCAAACGCTGTTGGATAGCATTGTTATCGAGTTGGGACAACCATTCGGAGGTCATATTTAAAACGACCTTCATATTCGGATTATGGGCTTTAATGACCGGCGCAAACTGGGAAAAATTAAAAATGTGCGCAATATCATAGGCCTGATCGCGCAAATCCACTGCGACCTGCTTGATGTAGTTGTGATAATAAAATCGTTGGGCAAAAACTGGCAGCTTAGGCCTTGGATAAGACAGAATTCGCTCGGTTGTATTTGCCAGCCGGTTTGTTTTTTCGTCTAGCCCCAATGAGACCCGACGATACTGGACACCGTTATATTCCTCGAATTTTGGGTATCTATCATCTTCTTTTGCATAAATAATGACATCACAATCATCATAAGTTGATAACCTGGAAGCAACTTGATAAGTCCAGATCTCCAATGAACCCGACTGGTGTCGAGGGTTCATATCAGCAAAGGGTTGGCTGATAAATGCGACCTTCAACTAGATTTCTCCATATCGTTAATCACCACTTACTCCATCCCTGAACTGATCCGAGTCATCATCAATTAACCTCTCTTGATCGGTCAGCGATTTTGGGCGTTCAACAAGCTCATTAATGCCAATAGCGGGTCCTTTCCCAATGCCCTAAAGTGGGGAGGAAACATAATCCAGCGAATCATTTGTATGTAACAATAGACCTTCGAAGAACTATTTAAAGGCGCGTTTTGAATGGCTTTTAAAAATCCGAATAAGTACTGCCATTTGGGCAAAGAAATTTTGTCCTTAGCTTCGGTCTTGAACCAGGCAACCCGACTCCTTTCAGCCGCCAACTCCCCTTTGAAAGATTGCTCAGGGTGATAACGCCAATAAAACAATTTATCCGGAATTTCATAAAAAGGGCCGTAGAGACTCAATTCTGCCAACAAAACAACATCTGATGAGGGATAAGCCCCAATTAATCCTGTTTGTGCGGCGACATTAGACCTCATTAAGCCAAACACAGGCATAGCTGTATTGCCCGTGTTTAAGGCAATGTTTTTAAATCGGAACTGCGGCTTTTTGTCGCTTGTATCTGATCTATATCGTTGCTCATCAATAAATATCCCATTTTCATCGATTCGCTTGATTTGGGTGAAGCACAATACCACTTCGGGCTTTTGATCGAGCACTTCAACACACTTGTTTAAATATTCTGGTTCAATTATGTCGTCATAAGCAGCCCATTTAAAATATTCGCTTGAGGATAAGAAAAAAACTTGATTGAAGTTTGGTGCTGCCCCGAGGTTTTTATCATTGCGATAATAACGGATACGCTTATCCATTGCCGAATATCTTTTGCAAATCTCCTCGGTATTATCCGTTGATGCATTATCCGATATGATAAGTTCAAAGTCTGAAAAGGTCTGGGCCAGGATAGAATCTAGAGCTGCTTCAAGATACTTTGCCCCATTATAGACCGGCAAGCCAATAGTGACTCGAGGTATATGTCTGTTCATTCTCTTACTTCCTAAACAAAATAAATTTTAGTACCCAATCTATCTGGCAATGACTATTATTGGAGCCAAAGTGTTGTGATTCGCCTCGAAATCTCCCCATCGAATCAGTAAACAACCGAATGATAAACTTGTATTGTCTCACGGGCACATGCCTCCCAGTTTTTATGGGATGCTTGTTTTAATCCCTGCTTGATAAGTCGGTTCCGGAGATCGTCATTTGAGAGCACCTGGATAATCGTATCTGCCCACCTTTCTTCATCTTTGCTATCTATGAGTAACGCACCTTCTCCAAGAATCTCCGGTAGTGAGGTCATATTCATAGCGATTGCCGGCGTACCACATGCCAGCGCTTCGAGTGGTGGTAAGCCAAAGCTCTCTCTTTCTGATGGAAAGACAAATAATTCGGCAAGATTGTATAACTGGACCAAGTCCTCAGGTATTACTTTACCAAGAATTACTGTACGCCCATCAAGTCCTTGCTCAGAACACAGTTTTTGAAAATATTTTTTTTTCTCTTCATGGGCAGCCACAACAACCAAGTTGATATTTGGGTATTTGGCAGCAACGATTGAAAAGGAGCGAATTAATAAAGGGATGTTCTTGCGGGGTTCATAACCAATTCCTAAAATAAATTTTTCATCCAAGCCAAATTTATCTCGAACTTGTTTACGAAATAACTCAATTGTCGCTTGACTAGCTGGATTAAAAATATTACTAGGCGCAAGATGGGTAACAAATATCTTCTCCGGCGGTATGTTGAGCCCCTGACTTATCTTCCCTTTTTCATAGTGTGAAACCGTCAGGATCCCCTTGGCATCTGGGACCGTTTTTTGAATAGCCCATTTAGAGTATGTTCTCAATGCCCACTGTTTCTGTTCAGAAAAATTACGACGAATTCTGAATTCACTGTTGCTGATTTGAATTATGTCATGGAGTGTTACTACATAATTCTGAGTGGTGTTAACTGGTGCTGAATTACAAAGAAAGTGGATCAGATCAAGTCTGTCCTTCCTTATATGCTGTTGTAATTCAACCTGCTCTCGGTATGGCATCCCAATACCGGGTAATCTTAATGGAACAACTTTATAAACGATGTTTTCAGAATGGGGCAGCACGTCTTGACTTGTTGGTGGGCGATCAAGATAAATGACAAATTGATCGTCGATGTCAAGATTGCTTATAGCCTCAACCAGATTTGTTGTATATGTCTTAAACCCCCCTTGCTGAGGATGAGTCAGGAAACGGGCATCAATGCCAATTTTCATTCCATTTTTGTCCTTACAATTGACCAGAAACTTGGTGATAAAATATTCATGCCGGCGATCGATATCCCATCCAGAACTCGACTAATTGCAATGAGATCAGATCCTTCCCGCATGTTCAACCTTGCCGATCCAAATAACGCCCGACATAATCGGCCTTGAAGATAAGTTGAATCAGCCAAGTCTTTCAGTGTTCCTACCGTACCATCTAACCGAAGCACCTTCTCTCGACCCCAGCGGTCAGCCTCGGACATCTTTGACCAATCCGAACTACTTCCACTTTGACCAACTCGGATGCTGGTCACGACCGCTGGTGTCCAAGACACATCTCCTAAGAGAGAAAATCTTCGTCCTAAATCTCGATCCTCGCCATACGTAAGATTAGGATCAAAAGTACCAGCCTTGAAAAATATGTCCGTTTGAAGAAGCGATGCCTGTAAGGGAATCGATTCACCTGCAACCAACCACGCAAAAATATTTCCTGTTAAATTTGGATGAAATTCCTCAATTAAATTTCCGTCGTTATCAACAGTTTGATAACTACCATAAAGCCATGCGGCATTTGCGTTTTCTTTTCTCAACTGCCAAAAAGCTTTCAGAGCCTCAGGTAATAACAAATCATCATCGTCCAGGAAATGAAGATACTCGCCCGCCGCTATCGCTGCTCCAACATCGCGGGCAACACTACGTTCCCGGCAATACGTGTTAATAATTCGTACGCGCTCATCGAATTGCCAATCCGCACTATTCAATGGCTTACCAGAATCATTTACAACAATAACTTCATGGTCTGCAGCATGAAAATCTTGGTCAAGTACACTATTTACAGTGGATGATAAGGATTCGCGTCCAATCGTCGGAATAACGGTAGAGCAAAACATTATTTTCAATTACAAATAAAATTATGAGGAACCATTCAACCCTTGGATGTCAAATCCAACAAGTTCAAGCAAATGGGTAATAGCAAAACCGGCAAAAATCAAAAGCACAGCATCAACGGGCAACCTATAACGGATTAAGGTCCAGCTGAGCAAATGAATAACAGTATAGATTACTATGAACAAATACAACAAGATTATCTGCATCGCCTGTTCTGGAAACTGAGGTTTACGGACAAGCTTAAGAGATAACCAAAGTCCATATAACATGAACGGCAGTGCCAGTCCAAATGATCCGACACGAGAAATATTGCTGATAATTCCTGAGTCAGAAGAGGGCCAGAACTTGAAGTATTCCTTCGCTCTACTGATGGATAGCAGAATAAAACGCACCGGATCTTCTATTATGAATCCAATTCCCAGTTTGAGTAAATCACGATCAATTTCTGCTTCACTTAAAGGAAGCAGCTCTTTAGGGATCAGGTCTTGGTAACCTTCAGTTGTTATGATGGGGATAAAATCAGTACCATGTATCGGATGATTTCCCCAATAGAAAGCGAACCCGGCATTAGTGTTTAAGGGTACAAACATATTGAATGCCCGATAATTGCGGATTGTCCATGGGATAATCATCATGACAATCACCAATGTTGAAATAAGGAGGCCGAATAAGGCCGTCTTATGTAGTTCGCGGCCGTTGATTTGTAGACTACCAGTTGGGCGTGTCACATTCCACCATATCCAGAGAAAAAGAAACGGTAAGAACATTAAAAAGAGCTGGCGTAGTAGTACCGTGACTCCAATCGCCAGGCCAAGTTGTATCCATAACCATTTATTGGGCTTTCTATCCTCAATATCCGCGGCTTGGTGGCTGTCCTCGACAATCCTCATCGCTACGTCGAGCGACCATAAAATACCAACGATGTAAAAAGATTCGGTTAGCAAACTCCCGCCATAATAGAAGAAATATATATAAATAGCACTGAGTACTGCCGCTACCAGGCCGGAAAACGGTCCAAATATACGTCGGCCAATGCGCCAAGTCAACCATATTTGCAGAGCGCCGGCAACGATCGCCT
>JBJYWI010000125.1:0-4100 GCA_046259385.1 Anaerolineales bacterium | reverse complement strand
GGTATATGCCGTTAAATTTCTGGTGGGTGTTGTTTTGTACGAGCTCAGCAATCTTGAGCTAAATATTTTTTTACCGTAAAAATAAAAAGCCGGTTGATGGAGTTAGATTGACCTGATTTCATAGACCCTTATCGCGGTGATGAAAGGGCAGGTTTTTGCTATTTTCTCCGCTTCTTCGATATCTTCTGCAGTGATAACATTGTAGCCGGTGATGGCGTCCTTATCGAATTCAAGATCTCTTGTGCCGGATTCGGTGACTTCTATCCCCGCAGAGAACCCGCTCCCGGTTTCAACAAGCCTTTCTTCGATAGTCTTGAACCAGTTGTTCCAGGAATTCATAATATCCTGTGTGGGAGGCTCGAATCCGTAATGGAGCAAGACAAATTTTTTCAACCTAATCTCCTGTATTGTGATTATGTTTGTAATTATGCCAGCTGTTAAAAAAACTGCTGGAAAAATTCTGAACGGCAAGATTATACACCAATTCACATCTAAATTATCTAATAATTAAATAATCTGAATCGAAATGGACAAACCAGATCTTGATTTGGGTTGTTGGAAATATTTCCTGTAATTAGCCTTGAAAACAATCAATTATTTTAAAAAATTTAGAAAAGCTGCTAGAGACTATCCAGTAGATAATTCTGTAGCGTTTCTGCAAAAAGGTTGAAAAAAATTAGTGTGTACCTGCAGACTTTCCTTATAATGCATATATTTAACGTGCCTCGGGATGAGGTATTCACAATTCATCCAGAAGCTGAGATGAATTAACTACAAAATATTAGATTGACCCGAAAAAGTGTTTGTGCTTGCTGGGAACCGGTAGGGACTTTATAATTGGAATTTCAAATAAATTTTCAGCGGGACGGTCAAATAATGAATACAATTTCAAATTTGCTTCAAAAGTTAATCCGGTTCCTGGTTGTATGGTTTGTCGATACCATAACGCTTCTGGTGACAGCCTGGCTGCTCCCAGGGATCAACTTTCAGTCTGGTGAAAATGTTCCGTTATTCGTGGTCGCGACTGTGGCAGCGCTGCTGCTGGGTATTGTTAACCTGCTTGTGCGCCCATTGATCCTGCTGGTTGCGATGCCGCTGGGCTGGATGGTTCTATTCGGACTGGGATTTATTATCAATGCGATCACATTGATGATTACTTCAGCGCTGATGCCTAATTTTATTGTGAACGGATGGCTGCAGGCTTTTATCGGCGGCCTGTTCCTGTCTTTTGTCAATATGATCCTGATCGAACTGCTTAATATCGATAATAATGAATCTTTTTATTCAAATCTTACCCTGCGCCAGGCTTCAAAAGAAGCGGTGGTGGAGAAAGGGGAGAACCGGCGCGGCCTGGTTATGCTGGAAATAGACGGCTTGAGCTACCACCACATTAAAAAAGCGGTTGAGGACGGATACATGCCGACTATCAAGAGGTTGATCGATGAGGATGGTTACCAGATATCCCGGGTTGACTGCGGGATTCCCTCATCAACGCCTGCCTGCCAGGCTGGTATCCTGCAGGGCAATAACGACAACATGCCTGCTTTCCGCTGGATGGATAAGGAAAACAACCGCATGATAGCGGGTGGACCGCAGATGGCGGAACTGGAACCTGTCCTGTCCAATGGAAAGGGTCTGCTGGAGGGCGGAACATCCATCTCCAATATGTTCAGCGGAGATGCGGAGAAATCGATTCTGACCATGACAAAAATTAAAGCTGGCACAAAAGAGGAGAATAAGAAACGCGCTAAGGATATGTACCTGCTAATGCGGAACCCGTATTTCTTTATGCGGGTGCTGGCGTTGTTTTTTGTGGATGTCCTCCGGGAATTGTGGCAGTACTGGCAGCAGACCCGAAAGGATGTGAAACCGCGCCTCAACCGCCTTCATAAGGGATACCCGTTTCTACGAGCGGCGACCAACGTCTTCCTGAGGGATGTCGGCGCATATTTTACGATCCTGGAGATTGTGCGTGGGGTACCGGCTATTTATACCCTGTTTGCCGGATATGATGAGGTCGCCCACCATTCCGGACCGTGGACAACGGACGCCATGCAGGTCCTTAATCACTTTGACCGTACAATATCGAAAATTTTGCTGTTTGTGGAACGGAATGCGCCCAGGCCTTATGAGTTCATCCTGCTGTCAGATCACGGCCAATCGTTTGGTGCGACATTCGAACAGCGTTACGGATTATCAATCACCAAATTTATACAAAGTCTGCTGCCGGAAGGCACCAAAACTGTCGAAACAGGCGGAGGCGATGACGGCACGATCGGCGTCTCGGCTATGATGAATGAGCTTGAAAACATGCAGGAGGAAAAAGTGACCGGCAGTGTGGGTTCTGCAATGGTCGAACGGACCCAGCGGGCATTAAAGAATAACCTGGAACAACAGCCTGGCGGGAAGGAAGTTGAACCAGCGAACATGACTCTTTGTTACAGCGGCAATCTGGCACAGGTATATTTTGACCTGCAGCCGCGTAAACTCACCCTGAGCGAACTCAATGAGGCCTTCCCGGGTATGGTGGACGCGGTGGTGGGACATGATGGGGTTGGGTTCGTTGTGGTGTATGAGGATAACGGTCAGCCGGTCGTATTTGGGAAGAACGGCGCCCGGAACCTGCACACGGGAGATATCCTGGGCGAAGACCCGCTGGAACCGTACGGTGACCCGGAACTGCGCGCCTGGCAGGTACGCCGGGTGGTGGATTTCCCCCACTCGGGGGACCTAACCCTGAACAGCCCGCTCTACCCTGACGGCACCGTTGCGGCTTATGAGGAATTAATTGGAAGCCACGGCGGGTTAGGAGGCGAACAGACCGACGCTTTTATCTTCCATCCCGGAGACATGCAAATACCAGAGACGCGCAATTCAAACCAGGTCATGGCGCTGCTCAAATCGCGCATCGGTTTACCTGGATCGGCGCCAAAACCGGCAGTTGAGCAGGAACCCAGAGAAAGGCAATGGACTATCCCTGTCCTAACAGCAGGCCTGGGCCGAGTCGCAGAGTGGCTGAACTACGCATGGCAGGCAGTTACCCTGAACAGGGATACATACCGGAAGGTAGGGCAGGATATTTACATGACCGGACCGGCGATGCTGATTGCGCTGGTATCCCAGATTATCCAATCCATTCTCAATGAAAACGGTTTTGATATTGTAGATTTACTTCTCAGGATAGGCACATGGTTTGTGGCGGTGCTGCTGCTATATCTGACCGCTCATATCCTGCGGGGTAAAGCAGATTACACAGCTACAATGCGAGCGGCGGGTTTTGCGCAGAGCGCTCGCATCATAGAGTTGCTCGGATTTATTCCTGTGGTTGGGGATCTTGCCCGGTTGATTGCAATGGTGCTGACGGTTATTGGAACCTGGATCGGGACTGCAACAGCCCATGAACTTAAAGGCTGGAGAACCATCCTGCTGCCGATAATTTTCCTTGTCGTGGTTGTTGTAAGTGTTGCGTTTATGGAGTCTGTGATCGAAGGGACAGCGGTAACGGTTGATAAACTCATAGTTGATTTTGGGTTTTAAAAAAGCTGTGTAATAAAAAGAGAGGTTAAGTAATTTAGGCATTGGTGATTTTCTAATTACGACATCGAAGTGAAGTTAAATGTATATCCAAAGCGATATGCTCTTTTAAATCACAGGATGGGAAGAGAAAACTATTCAAGAAGAAAAGGATGGGTGGAAGATCACCCGGGTTAGCGTTAGCAATACCTATTTGAGGGGATATTCAGAGGGATGCGGTTCTAGAATATCTGATGGTGAATTCCGATGAAAGCTCAGCCCGGGTACTCGGATTTGAGAGAATAATCGGGCAGGTTCTGGGTAAATCCGGGAGTTTTATGCTGGAGCATAAAGGGGTGTTTGAGGATGGAATTGTGAAAATAAACCTGGAGATTGTGCCAGGTTCGGATAGGTATCAACTTGTTGGGTTAACTGGAGGAGGCTTTTTCGACGTCCAGCACCCGGAGGAATACCCGCTTACCTTAGAATTCGAATTCGAGGACAACGAGTAAGAAAGAGAACGCTGGCTGAGTTAAAAAAAGTCATTCTGCGCGAGAGCCTCTGGAAGGCTGACAATAGCTCCAGAT
>JBJYWI010000124.1:0-3887 GCA_046259385.1 Anaerolineales bacterium | reverse complement strand
GTGCAACTGAACTTGCGGAGATATCAATTGAAGTGATATGAGCATGGGGGCTTTTGTGGGCTAAAGTTATGGTTTGTGCTCCTGTACCGCATCCGACCTCGAGAACACTGCTACCCGCAGGGAAAAAAGTGTCGGAGTGTAATAACTCAACAAGAGTTGAAGCTTGATCTGACAATCGTATGTTTTCTCTTTGATCATACCCGTGCACATATTTTATGTTCATAAATCTCTTCTTCTGTCCACAGTTAGCATTAAGCTTGGTTTTTGACGGAGCACTGTCTCCTTCATTCATAGATTAGCCCGTTCCTAATTGGCCATAAATTAGACTATGCCTTCTATGTTTTTCGTTCCAATCTCCAGGCTAATAAGAACAAAATGGCAGGCGGCAGAACAATTAACCAGAGGATTAAAAAATTCACCCACCAATTACCTTTCAGCACAACCCAAATCAATTCACGAACAAACATGGTGGCTATTGTGATAATTCCACCGAGGAGTTCCCAATGCCAGGCAATTAATAATCCCAGGATAGACACTCCCCATAAGCTTAACAAGAAATAATCAGAGACTGGAACGGGTTCTGTGGCATATGGATCAGGGGTGATAATTCTAAGTAGGGTAAATATGAATACCAGGATGCTCCAAGTGCGAGCAACCCAACGAATAATTATCACAGAGCTAGAAACAGCATTTGCATTACTTATAGTTTCTCTCCTTCCCCGTAAAACCAGAGTATGTGAAGACAATTCTCACAAATGTAACAAACGGCACGAGGATTTTTCCAGTCTAAATCAATCAAAGACATCACCCGTGTATTCAGCAGCCCTTCTCAATGATAAAACTTATCTCCTCCGCAGATTGTACAATTTTACTAATGCCCAGATGTTTTTCCTGAGCGGCTTTCTTTTCTTTTCTCATGTCATCTCATTTTTAGATATATGTACACAGAAAAGTTGAGAGAATTTTCCTTTAGTACAGAGTGTCATTCGGACCTATACTTAAAAGATTATACATTGGCGTGTTGTCAATTATGAGCGAAGTATTACACCAATTCCCCCACCAGTATCTATTCAATTTTTGTTATTGTCATCAACTTTGTAAAGGATTGTTGTTAAAACCAACTTCATAAGATAATACTAATCGATATAGTTTTTTGGGCTGAGTATGGTGGTGATTATTGATTCCTGATTGAATAAATAAATGTGATAAGTAACCTTGGTTGGTAAAGCCAAAGAGTTCATTGGATTGCATACCACTTACTCTAACTCTCATTGTGATTCAACCTAATCAATTGAATCAAATTATTCAAACATTGTGAATGGTATATATTTTTGGGAAGGTCAACTTTCCCTTACTACGCCATAATTATTACAAAGTCATTGCGCTCTGGATCTCGGTTCCGAGAAATTATCTTTGAGCGAGTTGAGAATGATTCAGTAATAAACACTACATTAGCTGGTCGAATTGCTAAAAACTCCATAGTTGGAGAAAACATGCTGTGGGGAGACTATAGGTATATTCCTAGCTAAAATAAGATAGAATCGAGGTGCTGCGCATATGCAATTCGGCGAAGAGATGGAGGAATCTATTGAATAACAACCATCTCAATCGGATCTATCATTTCAAAGGCAGTCCACGTGAAATTGGATTTGCTACTGGGCGTATGCTTGGGAATAGGCTTGGTCAGAAGATCAACCAATACATTACCAACCAGACAATTCCCAAGGATATGGAAAAATTACATACAGGCGCAATACCATGGTTGCGTAGTTTGCCGCATCGATTTCAAGAGGAATTTCAAGGCCTTGCTGAAGGGGCAAATATTCCTTTGCAGCTCCTTGCAGAATTTAATTTCATTGAAGAATGCGACGTTAGCCAATGTAGCGGGGCAATTTATCCATTTGAAAATAAGGTGTGGGTGGCGCGTAACAATGACGCTTACGTGCCTGAATTGTGGGGATATGTAACGATAAGGGAAGTTGAGGGTCGGATTCCAACGATTAACTTCTCAATGGAAGGAGACATTTTCACCCCCACCGGAATCAATAAAGAAAAGTTGTGGCTACACTATAATTTTCTGTCTGTTTGGGATCAACCTGCACCTAACAAACCTCATGTGCCCGCCTTTGTATTTCTAACAGAAGCACTGGAATTATGTCGTAGCATTAGCGATGTGGAAACGTTACTCAATGAAACCGATAGAGATGGCGGAATGTTATTATTTGCAGTAGATGGTAAAAAGAATGAATTTGCTCTTTTCGAGTGCTTATGCTCAAAGTATATTAAACGAGAACCATCAAATGGCTGGGTTGTTGGAACAAATCATTTTTGTGCTTGCGAAGACCTAACTTTAAGTGATGCGGATAAAAAGCCGCTCGGAACCTTAAGCCGTTACAACCGGATAGAAAATCTTATTCAAGCATTATCCACTTCGAAAACCTCCCCAAATCTACCCGCCGATTTAATCCGCATTCTTGCTGATGACCAAATTGAAAGACGAGACAAACAGATTGTTACAGTATATTCAAATGTAGCCTGTCCAAGTACTGGCGAGATCTGGTACACATTTGGGTGCTATCCAGCAGCAAGCAAGGGGAACTGGCAAAGGCTTGAGTGGCCTTGGATAGATTAAATTAAACTACTATTGCCCATAAATTGCGTGTCAAATCGATGTTGTCTTAACCCATCCACCAGAAGGAGCACAAGTTGTTGCTTTTTAAATAAGCTGTTATAAAAACTACACTTCCTGCAACGGCGGGATGTCCTCTATTCAGGATTAGGTGGCGTGCTAGAGTGTTGTGTAATCTGCCGGGGGATTGTGGGGGATTTTTCCTATCTCAAGTTAAAAAAGATTGTCACGATCGGGTAACCACCTTGATGTGAAGAATCTGGTTCACAAAATCATTAGAGTTACAGGGATAACACCGAATGAGAAGATGATCCCGTAGAGGGTTTGAATTTCGATCGAAGTTATGCTTTGCATATGACCGGTTAACGAACCGATAAACAAGTTGCTTAGGTAGTGAACGATCATCGATGGCAAAAGACTTGGCGTTCTGACAAGCACATATCCATAAAACAAACCGATTATAAAAGCCCAAACAACTTGCCCCATTACCCGCACCAAATCATGACCCATAATCAAATTTAGCAAGTGCATAAGTCCGAATCCGACCGACGAATATATGATAGATTCGCGATCCGAATACTTGCTCAGAAAAACTGTCAGGACGATACCTCTGAACGCCACCTCCTCAAAGATGGACAGAATGGAGAGGAGAAGATTCGATGAATCAGGAGGAAGATCACCTGAAAGATTGAAAACTAGCCGAATAAAATCTTTATTGATGGGTTGCCCTTCCAAAAATCGGTAGACAAATGACGCAGATGCCTGCGACAGCACCAGAATGATATAGCATGAGAGTGCAGCAACATTAGCCAGACGAAGGGATATATTCTGCTTAACCCGATATCATCCAGATATTGCCTGAACACCCTTTTCCCCTTTGGCAGACGCAAAATAAAGGGAACAAGAATGAAGACTGTTAGGGTGTGATACATGGGACCTTGGGCAAATTGAACGGTAGGTGAATCGTCCGGCAATCTGATCAATCCAAAGATCACAGTGCCTATGAAAAAAAAGACAATACTCAGGTCATCATTACAGTAAGAAGTGATAGCCAGGGACGCTCGTAAAGCTGGAATTTTCTCTTTTCCTTATGAATATCGTTATTCGGGGATTTTATAATTTTTTTATTTATTCCTCCAACAGTTAATGATCCTCAGCCATCCAATATCTAGTCATAGTTCGCTGCAAAGGGATTGATAGATTAATCTCTCAAAATTGTTCATATTCCAACAGGTTGATTAATCAATATCATGATGTG
>JBJYWI010000123.1:0-2176 GCA_046259385.1 Anaerolineales bacterium | reverse complement strand
CGTATACATACGCGGCGGGTAAGAGATCCAGGTCAGACTTGAACTGGGATTACGGTGTGCCATTGAGCATACGGTGGAACTGCCGCTGGTGGTTCCGCTGCCCGGAGATTGCTTGTGATTAAAAGACTATTTGGGTTATAATTATCAAAAATCTGGACTATTTAGATAAATACGGAGTAATATGGCTGTTCTTGAATTGGAAAACCAAAATGGCTGCAAAAAAGAAGAATAAATTTTTCACTCCAGTATGGATAATTGCAGTGGGGATAGTTCTGTTGCTGCTTGCAGCAGTGGTATATTCCATATTGAACCCGCTGGATGAATCCTCTACTGCACAGACTGGTGAATCTTCCCCAGTTGAGACGATCGGAGAGGTGCCGCGGGTTCCGCTGGATGAAGCGAAAGAAGCTTTTGATATTGGAACCGCTGTGTTTGTAGACACGCGCAATTATGACAGTTACATTGAAGGGCATATCCCTGGTGCCGTCCTGGTCCCTCTTTCGGAAACCGAAGCCGGTCTGGGTCAATTAAACCCTTCATCCTGGATTATCCCTTACTGCACCTGACCGGAGGAGGAGTCAAGCGCCCGGGCGGCGCGCATACTGCTTGATGGTGGCTTCGAAAAAGTAACCCCGTTATTAGGGGGATTTAACGCCTGGTGGCAGGCTGGTTTCCCTGTTGAAAGCGGTGATTAATCAGGTCAAGAAACTCAGCTGATTCGGAATAACTTTTTTCTTTATTTTTTCTGACCACCCTGCAGGTTCTGATCAGATCACTGGGTGGTGTTTCCATACTCGCTCAAATTTCTCTATCCGTCTGCGGATGTACCAGATGCCCGGATCCGCTATCTGGCGCTTGCTTTCCACAAGTCTGATCGCTTCGGAGGCAGAATAGCCCAGCCCGATCAACACGCAGCATGCCATCGCCGCTCCCCGGTGAATCCCAGCCCGGCAGTGGCTCAGCACGCCGTAGCCGTCCCGGATAACCGGCAGGGCTGCTTCAACTCCTCTGCGCAGTTTTGACATTGGCAACGGTGTCAGCGGCGTATCGACCGTCCATAGCCACAGCAATTTGACCGGCGGCTGTTCAAGCGATTTTGATGGACGCATCCAGTGCATTGAAAGGATCAGACGGATGTTCAACTCCAGGATTTCCTGGTAGTGTTCCCCTTCCGGCCAGGAGGAGATGAACAACTGGTCGGTTATCTGCGAGATGTCGGAAGGTGTATTATTGGGTCCCATTTTGCTTCTTCCCGTCTGAAAAGATTGTATATTTTACCCTCAATTGATCTTTTGAATGTTGTTAACTCGAGTATCTCCAAAATTTTTGGAGAGTTAGTCTGGTCCGAATAGTATCCGGCTGCTTCAAAAGCTTACACCATCCAGTACCGCTTGTATCAGGTATAATAAACAACATGATGCGCCCAGCAAACCAGAACAAGAGAGTTACGGTGGAAAGCGAAAAGTCGGAACCGAAGAAAAGAAATTTTAAGCGATTCCTGATTCCAGGGGCAGTCGGACTGGTTGGGCTTATTGCTGGCATCCTGATTGGCTATGACCTGGACACCGCCATTGAAAGCATACAGTACTCGCAGCCGACCGCTGATGCACAGTCGCTTTTGCCGCCGACTTACACTCCGTACCCGACCTATACACTGCCCGCTGAAGCCTCAAACGCTTCCGAAACCGATACACCTGAAGCGCTTGCGATAGCTCCTACTGCCACAGTTTTTAATACACCCGCTCCCACTTCGACAAATAGTCCCACGATCCCCGGGGTTGAAGGTTCCGAATGCCTCCCGGTTGGCTCCGATCAGCAGGCAGCGCAGGTCGTTCAGGTGATGAGCGGGGATGAGATTGGTGTGCACATTGACGGCGATTTTTACACTGTACGCTACCTCGGAGTGGATGTGCCCGACCCGGATGGGTACACCAGCGGCTGGTCGCGCAGTGCTAATTACGAGCTGGTAACCGGGAAAGAAGTTACCCTTATCCAGGATTTTCACTTCTCAGATCCACCCAGTTACCTTCCAAGGTACGTGGTTGTGGATGATGTTTTTGTGAACTATGAGCTGTTAAAAGAAGGTTTTCTCAAACAGGGCGATACCGAGATCATGATCAACTGCGAGGAATTGTTTGCAAAAACGGAAGCAGAGGCGCGCGCCGCCAGGATCGGA
>JBJYWI010000122.1:0-7055 GCA_046259385.1 Anaerolineales bacterium | reverse complement strand
TCAATGAAATGGCAAATTCTCAACCAGACCTTATTATTTGTGAGGAGGAGTTGGGGCTTGAGAGAATTAATGGAACGGGATTTGCTAATTGGGTTGATTTGATCAGAACATTATTTGTCCCTGAACAAATTCCAGAAATGATCATTTTTCAATCCAAGTTTAAACCTGGAGTAAATGGCCAGATCAAAACTGGAGATTTAGATGGGGATTTTGAAAATAATATTCTCCGAGTATCAAAAAGAAGATTTTCACATTTTGAAAAAAGCACAATAGCGGAAATCGCCAATCGTATTCAGACAGATAGAATCCCAGGCTTGCATCAAGAAAATGGTCATGATGGTCATTCAACCATCAACAGATTGGAAGCTGGCGCAAGAGTTCTTCAATTTCTTGAGAAAGATTTTGTCAGCACTAATGGGATTCTGAGTGTCTATCTGGGTTATTCAGCTGCTTCAATGATAACTTCAAAATCTGGAGAGGTGCGGATAAATAGTTACCCTGAACTAGGATCGCTTTCAGAAACACAGGAATTTATTAAAAACATCTCAACAAATGAAGTCTTGTTCTGGATAACAGGTGATATCGACATATCGTATATTGAAGAATACATTGCCAATAAATCTATATTTCCATACAGCATCCCTGCAACTGTGGCGGATCTGGAGATCGAATACGCAATTGCTTGCCAGATTCTTTTTTCTATGGTTAGGAGAGATTCAGCGGGTCGGGGAAAAAATGCGGGAAATTTTCGAAATAATCAATCTTACGATTTGATTTTTGCCTCAGGAAAGATTTTTTCACTATCTCAAGATTTTGTGAAAGATGCCCTGATTTTATTAAATGGTGTCCAGCCTTCTGGTGTGGTTTCGATGTTATTAGACCGGATTGATCTTATCCCAGCGCTTGGAGCTTCGGCTGAGATTGATCCTCTTATCCCCGTACAGATTTTGGAAACGAACGTGTTTGAGAATTTAGGCACTTTCATTTGTGTTGAAAGTGAGACGAGGACTGGAACGCCTGTGCTGAAGATTAAAATCAAATATGAAAGTGGGAAAACAGAACTCCACGAGATTTATATGGGTGATTTGGTTAATTTCTATTTAGATAAGCGAGAGAATGCGGAACTTTTTTTGCAACCTCTCCATAGAGGAAATATCGGAATGGGTCCAGGAAGAGGCGGGGTGATTCGAGTTAGAGGTGGTTGTCTGGGTATCGTTGTTGACGCACGTGGAAGACCTTTGAATTTACCAGCCGATATTCCGGCACGGAAAGAGAAGCTCGTAGAATGGGAGAGTCGTTTGGAGAGGTTTGATTAATGATCGCAGGCTCAGTTCAAATCGCTTTGAATACTAAAATTCAAAGGATAAGGATCTTGAAAACACCAGGGAAAGTCCTTGTACGAAAGGGGGAGCGAGTAAGACCGGATGATGTTATTGCGGAGACTAAGATTAATTCCAATTATTTTGGGTTGGATGTGGCGCGTGGGTTAGGGGTATCTGCGGAAGAAGTTAAAAAACATTTAAATTTTCCTTCTGGGAGAGAATTCCGAAAAGGGGATATCCTGGCCGGACCCCGAGGGATAACCAAACGGATTGTAAGAGCTCCATTCACCGGAACTCTTCAGAAGGTTTACGGAGGGGTGGCCATTCTAAAAGAAAGCGGAAAATCTTATTACCTGAAAGCTGGACTTTCAGGAAAAGTTGTTGATTTATGTCCTCAAAAAGGCGCGGTTATAGAATCAAAAGGTGCAGTTGTTCAGGGGGTTTGGGGAAATGGAAAACTGGGTGCAGGTTATTTACTTGATTTTATGCTATCGAATGATGCCAACCTGCTTATCGGCGGTTCCCTGTCTGCTTATAATGACAGGGTGGTTTTTTCAAGGATTTTTCTGGACAAACAAAAGCTGATAAAGATAAAGAAATATCCCCTGAAAGGACTAATCCTTCCTTCCGTCACCCCTAACCTTATAACTGAACTTAGGAATTTCCCTTATGCAGTAATCGTTCTGGAAGGATTCGGGACTCGACCCATGAATTCTGAATCTCATAGCATTTTATCGAATTCCCTGAGCCATTTTGCGGAAATTAATGCCGAACCTTGGGAACGAAAAACTGGCAATCGTCCAGAAATTATTATCCCAGATATATAAAACGGTGATAATTTTGAATTCGTAAATTTGAAATGATTTTGGATAAAAAATTGCTGGTAATAAGATATGCATAAAAATGATGAAATCTTCGATTTCTTACGGAAGTCATTTCTATTCAAAACCTTAACCGACTGGCAGATGTCGCATTTGATTATGGATATGGATATCATATCCAAACATAAAAACGACACAATTTATATTAAAAATGAGCCAGCTGAATATATCTATTTTATTTTACGAGGAAGAGTTTCACTTGAGATAAAAAAGGGACGTAAAGTCAGAAGATTCGCAACCCTTAATCGAGGTGATTTTCTTGGTGAGGAATGTGTAGAAAGTTGCTTTTATCAGGCACGGGCTTTGGCGTTGGATGATTTGACTCTCTTGAAATACCCGAAGGCAAATTTAATTTCATTACAAAATAAAAATCCGCTGATAATGGAAGTGCTTTGCGCAACAGCAAAAAGTCGTGAAATGGTTCGTAATGAACTTTTCGATTGGTTAAGCGATGATGAAGCTGTATATATGATCGCCAGGAGACATGAGTTTTTTTTGATACTTAAGTACTTAGCTCTTTTTATGATATGGATTCCCCTGATAGCTATAATCCGGTGGTTGAATGTTTCATATGCTGTTTTCAATATTGTAGTTGCTGCTTTGGGGGTACTGGCAACTACAGGAATTGGAATATGGTGGTGGAAAGATTGGAGAAATGATTATTATGTTGTTACAAATAAACGTGTAATCTGGATAGAAAGATCTCCTTTTTTTTATGAAAGCCGCCAGGAGGCACCTTTAATATCGGTACTTTCGCTGAAGGTTTTAACGCTATCAGGATTAAGATTGTTCATTGATTATGGGAACTTAATTGTTAAAACTTATACAGATGAAATACCAATGCATCACATCCGGTCGCCTGGTTTGATGGTTGAGTTTATCAATGGTCTTCAGTCAAGAAAGAGAGAAATAACAAGAGGGAATGACAATGAGGTCATGGATTTAGCTTTACGTAAGCGACTTGGTTTGTTGGACGGAAAAGCTGTCAAGAAAGGGGGTACCGTAGAAGATCCTAATGTTGAACAAAACATATATGCATCCCGTAGATTTTCTTACGACAGATTGATAAACGTCAGATATGAGGAAGAGGAAAAGATAATTTACAGGAAACACTGGTTTGTTCTGGTAAAGAAAATTTGGCTTCAATCTTTAGTAATCCTTGGGATACTTATAGTTTTCTACTACCTATTGCAATCCGAAACCTATAATCCATTTGCCTTTGGATTCTGGATTACCTTTTTTGTTGGTGTAGTTGGATTATGGGTTTATCAATTTCTTGACTGGTGCAATGATATATATGTGGTGACGCGAGAGAAAATTTTTGATATTGAAAGGAAACCGTTGGGTCGTGAAAACAAGAAATCAGCATTACTTGAAAATATATTGAGTCTGGAACACAATCGGGTTGGAATAATTGGCTTGTATTTAAATTATGGAACTGTGACTGTCAATATTGGTGCGGAAAAATTTCAATTTTTTGATGTTTATAATCCAGCCCAAGTCCAGAATGAGATATTCGTGCGAATGACTGATCAACAGGACCGACTTGAGAAGCTAAAAGCTGCCCAGGATCGAGAGCGCGTCGCAGACTGGTTAGCCATTTATCATAAACATACAGATCAATCTGGGTTTTCACCCAATTCGATTTAATTCACTCAAGGCATCGTGTACAATTAGAATAAATCATAATAACAAAAGAGGATGATTTGGCTGTTAAAGAAATCGTAACATTACCCGCGCCTATACTCCGGTCAAGGGCGCGCAAGGTGTCCAGTTTTAATGAAGAATTAGGGACGCTGGTTGATGACATGATCGAGACAATGCGTGTGGCACCGGGAGTGGGTTTGGCAGCACCCCAGGTAGATGTTCCGCTGAGAGTAATAGTCGTTGAATTTGGGGATGAAGAAAATCCAGATGTCCAACCAAAATTGTATACTGTTATCAATCCAGAATTATCTCGATTTTCAAAAGAAGTGACGGTAGGCACGGAGGGATGTCTGTCAATCCCTGGGTTTGTTGGAGATGTCGAGCGTCCAAAAAGCGTGTCTGTAAAAGGTTTTAATCGTGCGGGACAACCCATAAAGGTTAAAGCTGCAGGATGGTTAGCTCGAATCTTCCAACATGAGGTTGACCATCTGGATGGCGTTCTCTATATTGATCGTGCCGAAAAGATCTGGGAGCTCAAAGAAGAAGTATCTCAGGTGTCACCTGCAGAACAATAAAAATGTCTGAATTATTTTCCTTGAATGCGTCTTAGCCATCTCTCTCTGACAAATTTCCGCAATTTCGCCCGCCTGGATATCGATGTTCCTGGCGGGTTGGTTTTGTTGGTTGGAAGCAATGCCCAGGGAAAGACAAGCCTTTTGGAGGCGGTTTATTTTCTGGCCACATTTGATTCCTACCAAGCCAATAGCGATCGCCAATTAATAAATTTTGTGGCTGCAAGGGATAATATTGTAGTAGCCAGAATTCAGGCAGAGTTACAGGAAAAACTACAGGTTTCTAAATCAAGAAATTCGCATCAAATTGAAATACGGATTATTCAGGAAAAAGCTAATTCTGGTAGTACGTTCAGAGTCAGAAAAGAAATCCTATTAGATGGAATTAAGAAAAGGGCGAGTGAAACAATCGGGATTTTCAATGCGGTTCTGTTCCTGCCTCAAATGTTGAGGGTAATAGAGGGTTCACCTGAAGATCGTCGTCGGTACTTGAATATCGCAATCAGCCAGGTTTTACCTTCCTATGTAGAGATTCTTAGAGAATATAAGAGAATATTAAGCCAGCGAAATGCCCTATTGAAACAGCTCGGTGACCGGGGTGGCGATGAGGATCAATTGTCTTTCTGGGATGAGAAGCTTTCAATTGAAGGAGCAAAATTGATCTTAGAACGGATTCGTGCATCACTTGAAATTGAGCAAATAGCTCAAAAAGTGCACTCAGAACTTACGCGTGAGGCTGAAATTATGAGAATAGAATATGTCCCTTCTTTTGATCCTGTAAAGGAAGCAAACGACCAGTTCCCTCTACCTTTAGATGCTCCTGTAATCAGGTCAGGATTCACGTATGAAAATATCCAAAATCGATTTTTTAATGCTTTATCAAGTAACCATAAAATCGAGATAGAACGTGGCATGACGACAATTGGTCCACACCGGGATGACCTGAGATTTATCAGCAATGGCATAGATTTAGGAGAATATGGTTCACGCGGACAATGCAGAACTGCAGTCCTAGCCAGCAAATTGGCTGAAGTTGATTGGATTCACCAGCGGTCGGGTGATTGGCCAGTACTATTATTGGATGAAGTAATATCGGAATTAGATCCTATACGAAAATCAGATTTGTTATCCTACATTCAATCCAGCGATCAAGCTCTTATTACAACAGCTGATCAGAATCAATTTACTGATGATTTTATCGAACTCGCACAAGTATGGCATATTGTTGGAGGCTTAATTAGAAATGATTGATAGGAGAAGCCTTCATTCTGGTAAAAATGGAAGAATTTTTCAAATTAACATTTCCAGAGGTGGTGTCCCAAAATTCGCTTGTGAGAATTGTGAATTGGTGGAACTGGGTTTAGTTGGTGACCAACAAAGCAGTTCAGATGTCCATGGTGGATTCGAAAGAGCTCTATGCTTATATTCATTGGAGAGAATAAATCAATTGCAGACTGAAGGACACCCGGTGTTTCCTGGAGCCCTGGGTGAGAACATAACCTTATCGGGTCTAAACTGGGAAACTGTGGTTCCTGGGGTAATATTGATGACCGGTAGGGGAGTTAGAATCCAGGTAACCTCATTTACATCTCCATGCAGGACAATTGAAAAATATTTTATGAGAAACGAATACAGCAGGATATCTCAAAAAGTAAAACCTGGCTGGTCAAGAGTATATGCAAGGGTGCTTCAGGGAGGGAGAGTACAAATTGGCGATTCGATTCGGATTGTAAATAACCTGTGAGCTTGAGATAATTATCCAGTTTTTAAAGGACGTTTCCGGGGAATTCCTATCCTGCGAGGATATTTTTCCGGCGTCGCTGCCACTTTGTCAATAACTACAAGGTAGCGGTCTTCAGCGACTCCTGGTAATGTAATTCGACGCAGTTTCCGTAAATGTCCACCCAATAGACTTGTTGCATATTCAGCTTCATGTGCCTCTGCGGGGGCATCAGGACCTTTCATTGCAATCATGACTCCATTTACGACCAGCAATGGAAGAATATATTCAACCAGTGTTGGCATCACTGCAACCGCCCTTGAAACTGCACAGCGAAATTTTTGTCTATATTCAGGATTTTGCCCTAAAGTTTCCGCTCTTGAATGAATAACATCTACATTATTTAATCCGATTTTATGGATAACGTGCTCACAGAATTCAACCTTTTTACCGACTGATTCAACAAGGGTGAGCTTAATTTTCGGGTATACAATCTTGAGCGGAATTCCTGGGAATCCAGCACCTGTTCCTACATCGATAATACTATCGCAATAATTATTGTTAAATTCAAGGGAGCATGTGAAGGAATCAAGGAAATGTTTAATTCTGATTTTTTCTGGATCTTTTATTGTGGTGAGATTAAATTTCTTGTTCCAGTTGATTAGTTCATTCTCATAATAAGTTAAAGCATCTATCTGGGTTTTCGATAATTCAATCCCCAGCAGAGAATATGTGGTTTGAATAAATTCTTGCATGACCTGAATTATACCTTTTGGGATCAAATGAAACTACAAAGCTCTATCAGTTAAATAATGGTCAAAATTAAAGTGCCGTTGATCTGATTATTGATCAACGGCGTTTTTTTTGCTGCTGAGAAAGCACTAATTGGATTCGCGACTGGTTGGTGGTTCAG
>JBJYWI010000121.1:0-6529 GCA_046259385.1 Anaerolineales bacterium | reverse complement strand
TTCGCAAACAATACAAATCTCTTTTTCAACTTTACAAAGAAAAGGAGATTTTGCAATTGCATTTGCAATACCAAATTCACTCAAGCCGCGTAATATCCCGCAAGAGCAGGTGCAGCAGTTACAAATGTACCAGATTCCTTCCTGCCTGTTGCTGACCGAATGTACAAGTCCGGATTCCGCCGCCAGTTGGAGTGTATCTAGAGCCTCTTGAAGCGATAGTGCTTTGATATTCTCGGTGTTATCAAATGATCCGGGATATGAACCTAGAAGCATGCATACTTCCACAGGGTGGCTGCATGGTTCGCCAATAAGTCTTTTTTGCACTCTGCAGATACAATCGATTACTCCCCATGATTTCGCGTTTTTTACAATATCAGTAACATTTTCGTAGGGAAGGACTTCCATATCACTGCGGATGTTCTCACCAATCGGGACGACACGGTGAAATGCTGGTTGGATATTTAAAGTATCCCTGAATGCTTGTTTGTAATAATCTTCAAAGAGCCTAGCTAATTCTTTATCAATTCTTCCCAATTGGAATTCATAAATACCAACAACAAATGGAAGCAATCCAAATAGAAGTCCGTTTTTGCTTTTTTCAGCATTGATCAACCCTTTCCTCGCCATAGACTTGAGCGAATTCTTGATTTCGTCGATATTCCCACTAAAATTTTCAGATGAAGCACAACGAGCGGCAATTTTTTGAGGTGTCTCAGGTGTCAGGTGAAGGGTTGCAGCGAGTTCAGCTTCTCCAGGGGTGAATAGCTTTATTAATAAACGGATTTCTGCTCCATCCTGTACTGGGGGAAAGCCATTTGGGAGCGAATTGAGTCTGATAGCGAGTTTCTTGTATGGATTATCGTTCATTGTTGATTCCACCATTACAGAAGAATAAAGCGGTATAAGCAATAATCTCAGCCAGATTGTAAATGGAACTTAATTCTACCCACTCTTGTGTGGAATGCAAACCGGACCCTGCAGGTCCGATCAATACAGCGTCAATCCCCGATGCGCCTAATATGGCGGCATCAGTCCAGTAACTGGCTCCAACGAATTCTGGTTCTTCATGCAATACATTGATATATGCTGATTGAAGAGCTCTGATAATCTCCATGTCTGATGAGATCTCGTGGGGCGTACGGATTGTTTTTAACTCTAGTTTGGCTGAAAATTTTTCGTCCTCCAGTTTGAGCTCGTTTAATATCGATTGGATTTCCTCGAGAATGCTGTGCTCAGTTTCACCGGGAATTGTTCGCCTTTCAATTTGAAGTAAGCAGCGATCAGAATAAATACTCCAATCAGTTCCGCCTTGAATTCGAGCGGCGTGGAGGGATGGAACACCGACCAGCGGGTGGGAAGGGCGTTTTTGAAGTTGTTTCTGAAGTCCTTCCAATCTGTTCAGCACACGACCCATGTGCATATTTGCGTCGATGCCTTCAAGATACCTGCTCCCATGTGCAGCTTTGCCTAAAGTCTCAACTTCCAACCAGGCAAAACCGCGATGAGCCAAACCAATTTTCATGTCGGTGGGTTCTGTTACGATTGCAGCATCGGTTTTAATATGTTTGATTAAATCCATAGTGCCAATGCTCAAATATTCTTCATCAGCTACTGCTGCAATGTAGATGTCTCCGCGAGTTTCAATTCCGGATTCCACTAAGGCTTTGATTGCCGCAATGGATGCTGCCAGGCTGCCTTTCATATCCTGGGTGCCGCGCCCGTACATCCTTCCATCAGCGATCCTGGCTGAAAAAGGATCTTGCATGCCTTCAACCCCAACAGTATCCATATGTGCATTCAACATTAATGACGGTCCGCTCCCTCTTCCTGGTAAAAGACCGAGCACATTTACTCTTTTCGGAGCCAATTTAAATAACTTAACATCCAAACCTATCTCCTCTAAATAGGATCCGACATGCTCGGCTAACTGCACTTCGCCTTTTCCCTCAGGGGTGCAGGAGGGATTTGTTGAATCGATCTTTACCATTTCGGATAAGATCGTATTGATATAGTCTTTATCTATAAGGATGTTTGGGGGGAGAGCCATATTCTAAAGCCTTCAAATTCGTGCTTGTGAGTTGAATCTACATCTCAATCGGAAAAACTAAATCGAGCATTATCTTTCGGGTCGGTATAAGACTGCAAGAATAATTCCTAGTGTGGTCACTTCAAATAACCCCAATATTGCTGTGACAATCAGGAGAACAGGAGATATATCAAACATTATAAAACTGCTGAAAGCCCACATCAAGACCCGCAGTCCCCAGATTATGAGCCCGTAACTGATCCCTTTCAGCCATCCATCTCCAGGCAAACATTGGTAAACAAAGGCATAAATTACCATCAGGATAAATGCGTTTATAACTTCGAACAATATCCCCAAAAGAAATTTTGATTCCATACCAGCAAGTTGGATCACTGGTTCTCCAGTAATTGCTGTGGTTATCTGTGCCCCCAAAATACCGAACAACATATCCAGAATTAAAAACGTGATTGATATTACAAACCAAGTTAATAGAAATCTTTTTGGTTTCACCTGCGTTCCCCTTTTTTTTGAATGGCTGTTTGTGTTGTCTTCACTCAATTATTTAATCCTGAGGACTTTTGCGCCGCGTATTTTTCTGGTCTTTAATTCAACAAGAGCTCTATTTGCTTCCTCCAAACTGAATTCCTGGGTTTCAGGAATGAGAGGAATTTTTGAAGCAAGGTTGATGAATTCGGAGACATCGCTGCGAGTGACATTTGCTACACTCTTGATTTCCTTTTCCATCCAAAGGTGGGAAGAATAATCTAAATCCAATAAACTCTCCTGATCTGAGTCCTCTTTCCTAATTGCATTGATAACAAGCCTTCCGCCGGGTTTCAAATTAAGCAGGGATTCAAGAACAGGTTTCCACACAGGGGTGGTGTCAATCACAGCATCCAGCAACTCTGGAGGGTTCTCGGGAATTTCTCCTGCCCAAACAGCCCCAAGTTCTATTGCGAATTCTCTCTCCTTGGAAGTCCTTGAAAAAACGAAAACCGGGGAATTTGGATATATGTGTTTCACCAGTTTCAATACGATGTGTCCTGATCCTCCAAAACCCGTCAAACCAATGATATTTCCATCTTTGATACCAGTCAGTTTGAGGGAGCGGTAACCAATCGCGCCAGCGCAAAGCAGAGGAGCTGCTTCTAAATCGGTAAACATTTCCGGGATTGGGATTGCATAAGGCGCTGGAACAACCATGTATTCAGCATAACCACCGTGAGCATCTCTGCCGGTGGCTTTAAAATCTGGGCACAAGTTCTCATCACCGCGAAGACAGTACTCGCAAGAACCACAGGAAGAAAAAATCCAGGCTACCCCTACCCTGTCACCTGGATTGTGGGTGGTAACATTTGCACCAATTTCAACTACTCTTCCGACAACCTGATGTCCGGGTATTACCGGAAAGAATGGCGGGGGCGTCCTTCCTTCGATTTCATCTAATTCCGTGTGACAAACACCGCAGGTTGAGATCTCTATCAGAATTTCATTTTCCTTCGGTTTGGGGGTTGGGAATTCAACAGTTTCCAAAGGAGTTGATTGTGGTGTAATCTCTTGGATTTTTTTTATCACTACAGCTTTCATTTGCCGCTCCTAAACAAGGTTAACCAATTATGTTGAATTTACTATTAGGGTGTTTTCTACAGGGTTACGTCTTTCATGAATGGGAACCAGAAAGATTGGCTTTTTTGTGTAATGTAAGGTCCTTTCAGCGACACTGCCCATAAATAAACGGTCCAATCCCCCTCGACCATGAGTCGCCATAAAAATCACGTCGACATTTTCTTCCTCTGAGATCCTTGCAATCGTCTTGGCAGGTCTGGAGCCTTTAACAAGAACGCGTGTCTTCAGACCTTCCTCCTGCAATACATTGGATATCTTTTCCAGGTATTTCTTCGCTTCTGACTCTTCCTGTTTTCGAAGTTCCTTGATTTCCTCAACAACGGCACCATACCTGCTTGGTTCCGGCACCTGTGGTACCGACAGCAGCAAGACATTGCTTTCGAATACAGTAGAAGCTCTCGCATAAGGTAAAACCCTCTCTGCAAAGGTGGAGCCATCCAGAGCAACTAGAATTTTATTGAAACTTGGTATTTTGGCTGGTTCACCTTCTGAAGGTCTCATAACAAGGACCGGGCAGGTAATCTTTTCGATAATATCCACAGCAGCATGTCCCATGAAAAGCTGTTGCAATCCTGCACGGACAGGGGAACTGATAATTACAATGTCAGCACCAATCTGGGTGATTAATTCATTTACATTATCAGCTATATTCCCTTTTTTGAGATAATAATGCGTAAGGATACCTTGGGCAGAAAATTGTTCTGAGATATCCTGCAGGTATTTTTCATGTTCTAGGTCAGAGATACATTCTTGAGACACAAGCAGTTTCAGTTTTTTGAGAAAATTGTCTTCTTGAACAACCGTAAGTAAGGACAAACTGGCACTGAACGCGCTACAGAGAACTTCCGCAGCCGGAAGCGCTTCTTCCGCTTCGCATGATCCATCCAAAGGAACAAGTATATGGGATGGAGTTGAATGGATATCCTGCCAACGGATGACATTTGATTGGGGATTCATCGATTGAGAATTCATAGTCATTGCAAATGGTATAGAACCTGCGGATGTGAAAGCTTCTGCTTCAAAAGATTGTCCGAAACCGAATCCAGCCTGCATAGCACCTTCCAATTCTCCCAATCGTTCTGAAACCGGACTGGGGGTACCAAGCCGGGTTCGAAAGTAAGAAAATGCGACATACAGCAAAGGAATAAAAAGAAAATATGTCCAGGCTCCTTCTAAAAAACGTTCCTGGAAAATTACCACGGTTGCGGCTGTTGTGATTGCCGCAGCAACTGCAGTACCAATCAGAGTCAGCGTTTGGGATGTTTGAAAATTCCAGCGCAGCTCTCTGACCAAACGTTTTGCAGCTGCCCAACCTGTCATGCTGAGAAGGACAAAAACCCCCGCTGCGTAGAGAGCCAGATAGGTTTCCTCATTTGTTCCTGCTAGCAGGAAAATAAAAGCTACAAGCCCAACCTGCAGCCAGACTGGTTTATCAGCTACATCAAATTTATTTCTTTGACCCATAAAAGCTGGGATATAATTTCGGTCCTTCAATCCAAGAGCAAGATTCTGTAAACCCTGTGCACTTGCAGCGGATGCTGAAAGCAGCACGGCGATACCAATCAAGGTTCCAAAATATGCAAGCGGCTGTGGAAGGAGCAAATCCATAGTTTGAGTGAAAACCGAAACCTCTCTGTTGGTAGGATCGGAGAGTTGAAATATCGCCGGGCCTACAATAATCATCGTAACAGCAGTAGTTCCCATTATGATCAGTAAACTTCCAAACGCCTTCCTGCTTTTTTGACTTGGATCGCCATCGTAGGCAGCCACAAGATTTGCGAATACCTCAATTCCGGTCATAACTGCCAGCATTCGGGTGAAACCTCCAAAGGTAAAGTGTATATATTCTTTTGAAAATGCTTGCGGGTTGAGATCTGGCAGATTTACTCCGAAATTCAGGATTGTACTGATAATCATTGCCCACAAAAGCAGTAAGACTCCAGCAGTCGCTGGTCCGAAAGCGCGTGCCGCTGTTTTTGGCCCGCGGTTGACCAACCAGCCCGTTACAATGCTCAGAATTATTGCAATGAAGGTGCGGTATTGGACACCAAGTATAGATTCATTTAACTGGGGCAACCTGTCAGCGATAAAAGTAACCATAGCTGCCATACTGACCAGAAAGGTCAATGTGTATTCCACGAAGGTTATTGCAGCATTTACTTTTACCGCCCAGCCCCCGAATTCCTCTTCGCTGAGGCCGCTTCCGCCACTTCCATCTGTAACCCAACTCATTACAAGCCGGTACATTGCGGATACCATGGCTATCGTAAACACAACCAGCCATATCGAAGATCCGAAGGTTACCGCTGCTACACCGGCAACGACAACAAGTCTTAAAAATGGACCGAAAACATAAAGTGGGGAGGTCGCCGGATCACCCCCGCCGGCTAACGCGCCTTCTAATGAGTTGGAAAGTTTTTGAGACACATGTGCCATTTGAATAAGCCTTTACGTGTCAATCCTCAGAAATCTCCGGTAGTCAAGATTGATAAATATCAATGAAATTATCAAATAAATGCATGCTTTTTGTAGAGTGTTGGGATTCCAGTAATAGGGTTTTGGCAATTTTGAATTAGAAAATGCGCCGTAATTAATAACTTGTTCAAAAGTAAGTATAAAATTTTTATTATTCACCCCACTGGAAATCTCAGATTTTCATCTTATTCGTGTTCTCACAAAATCCGTAGCCAATACTGGATTTTAATGGGGATATTTCTTACTTTATTTATTTTTTAATTCAAATTTTTTGGTGTGGTATAAAATCTATTTTCTTCTACCGCCTTTTAGTTTATCCTGTAGCTCATCGAGCACCCCCCATTTTTCTTCAGAAGCCAGTTTTGCCTGTTCTGGCCAGGATTTTGGATCGGAAAAAGATAA
>JBJYWI010000120.1:0-4055 GCA_046259385.1 Anaerolineales bacterium | reverse complement strand
ACACAAACATCAATCACCATTGACAGCATCTTGACTGTCACACCTTCCCAAATTCAAGCTTCCCCAAACGTTTCGGAAAACTTTGCTGTCTTATTTACAGAAACACCGTTACCACCTTCAATCCCTAACTGTGATAACCTGGCACACTTAGAAAATGAAACATTTCCTGATCAGACTTCTTTTTCTCCGGGTGAACAATTTGAAAAAAAATGGACAATTCAAAATGTTGGCAGCTGCACTTGGGATACCAGTTATTCACTGGTTTTTGTTGGTGGAGAGACCATGAACGCCAACAGCCCCATTCAATTCAACCATACCGTAGTTCCAAATGAGACAATCGAATTGAAAATTCAATTTTCTGCACCACAGGAAGAAGGTTACTATGAAGGATTCTGGAAATTACAGAATAATTTGGGTGAGCAATTTGGGTTAGGAGTAAATGCAGACGTACCCTTATGGGTAAAAATCTATTCTGGAAAGAAACAAATACTGGGAGAAAGCCTTAACCTTGGCGAACCAGATTGGCGGGATACTTTTGATGAGGACAGGAAATACCTCTATCTTGGAACTGCCGGTTACACAAATTATGCTATTCAAAACGGAGAATTAAACATCATTACACTCCGCAAAACCGGAGATGTTTGGCGGGTAATTCGGATGTTTGAATTAGGAAATATTTTTGTTGAAACAATGGTCAGAAATGGAGAACACTGTTCCGGAAAGGACGGTTTTGGATTGGTTATTCGTGCCCCTGATAAACCAAATGGAGTTATCAATTCTGGATATATTGTCGGTATTTCTTGTGATGGAATGTTTAGAATTTACCGACTGGATAATGGTAAATTTGTCAGTATTAATGATTGGACGGCATCCGAGAATATTAATTTGGGTTCTGGTCAATCTAACCGCCTGGGAATTAAAGCTGATGGTCCAAGATTTTCTGTTTATGTAAATGGTGAATTATTGACGGAATTCCTTGATAACAAATATCCATTCGGTATGCTGGGATTGATGATTCGATCAGAAAATACAGAAGATTTTAATGTTTATATTGACGAAATCGGCTATTGGAATTTGTATTAAATAGAAAAAATTCTCATCCTACAATTGTTATTCAGGTAATAACTACACCACTCAGATCATCCTCCGATTCAGGATAACTCATATTAAATCCTTTCATAGTCTCAACCATTATTGAAGCAATCACCAAATTCCGATACCATTTGCGGTTAGAGGGAATAATATACCAGGGCGCCCACTCGGTGCTTGTCCTTGTTAAAACTTCTTCATAAGCTCGAATGTAGTCTGGCCAGAGTTCCCTCTCCTTCAAATCTCCCAAAGAAAACTTCCAGTTTTTTTTAGGATTATCCAGCCTGGCTTGGAGTCTTTCTTTCTGTTCTCTCAAATCTATGTTCAGGAAGAATTTCAAGATTGTTGTACCTTCATCATGAAGCATTTTTTCGAAGTGATTGATATGATCATATCTGCGGGACCAGACACTTTCTGGAACAAGATTGTGAACACGCACAACCAGTACATCCTCATAATGACTGCGGTTAAATATCATAATCTCACCTTTACCAGGCGTGCGTTTGTGTACCCGCCATAAATAGTCATGATCTAACTCTATAGGAGTAGGAACTTTAAAACTGGTAACCTTCACACCTTGGGGATTTACACCATCAAACACATGCCTAATTACCCCATCTTTCCCACCTGTATCCATAGCCTGAAGTACCACCAGCAATTTATTTTTATTTTCTGCATATAAAAGCTCCTGAAGTTCTTCCAATTGAACATTTAACTCATCAAGCCGGTCTTTCGCTTTTGATTTCTTAGATATCGGTCCTTGAAGATCATTCGGATCCCATTCATCCAACTTAATTTTTTCACCTTGTTTAACTTTGTATTCTTTCATTTCTTCTCCGGAAAAGTTATTTGTGATTTTTCATCAACCTAAAAAGTTTATCTTATCAGTTGAATCAGCATAGAAAAAACCTATTGTTACGATAATAAAGCTCATTACTTAAAGATAATGATTAAAAACCAATTTATTTATGTAATCCATCGCTTATGAAGATGTACTTGATTTGGTACTATTGGTAATGTTACCAACCATCATCATAGAATGCGAAATTGTATTTGAAGGCTTGTATAATATGATAAATTATAAATTTCAGAGTAATTCTTAAAATTTTAGGTAACAAAAAATCTGAGAGACATTAATAGATTTTATGAAATCTAATTTCTTGAAAAATGAACCCTCACCCAAAGAAGATCAAATATATACAGTATTTATCAAAGGAATTCAGTCTGAATGAGGCTGAAATTGTCGAAGAAAATCCAATTTCTTTGTCAGTTAATGGAGAAGATTGGCTAACATTTATGTGCACTCCCACCGATTTAAAGGAACTCGGAGCAGGTTTTCTTTTCAATGAGGGAGTTATCAGTAACATTCGTGAGATTGAATCGATCCGTCTCTGTCAATCAGGAGCAAATATTGACATCTGGTTGAATAAAACCTTTAGAAAACCAAAAAACTGGTTCCGAACATCTGGATGTACCGGGGGGGTATCATCAATAAATTTTGAGGAAATAAATATTCAAGTAGGCAGTTCAACCCGAAATAAAACAAACCTTAATCCAGAACAAGTGGAAAAATTAGTTGAATTATTGTTTAAATCCCAAAATCTTTATCGAAAATATGGAGGCATCCACACATCTGCTTTATGTTTCTCAGATCAAATTACTGTTTCGAAAGAAGACATAGGTCGACATAACACACTCGATAAAATAGCAGGTTTTTGTTTATTAAATAGTTTGGAGATGAACGACGGAATAATTGTTACAACAGGCAGAATAAGTTCTGAAATGATCCAGAAGTGTATCAGGATGGGTGTTTCTAATGTAATTTCAAGGACATCACCGAGTTCTCTCTCTATCCAATTGGCCAAAAAATTCGATATCACACTTATCGGGTACGCACGCAAGAATCAATTCAGAATATACTCCAACGAAAATAGAATAAATCTGATGTCTTTTACAGGAAAATTAGATTAAACTAGCCGAAAAATGGAGAATCAGCTCTTGAATTTGAAGATTCAATGCGCTATACAAACAAATTGTTAAAGGAAAATCATGTCTGGATTAATCACTAAATACAAAACAATAGATCCAAAAATCAAGGAACTGGCAAAAGAATTTGATTTTCACCCGGAAGCCATAACCGAAATATATCAAGAACTTCATAAAAGAAATGGCTGGCTGGATAAAAAAGTAATTGAAGATGTTGCGAATCTGTTAGAAATTCCAATTCACCAGGCGTACGGAGTGGCAACTTTTTATTCTATGTTTTCTTTAGAAGAGAGCCCGAAAAAAGTCTTTCGTATCTGTGATGGTCCGGTATGCTGGTTATTCGGCGGGCAAAGAGTAAAACAAAATATCATTCAAGAATTTAATAATAAGACCTGGAATGTGGAGCGCACAAGTTGTTTAGGGTTATGTGATCATGCCCCAGCCAGTTTGATTAATGAGGTTCAATATGGGCCGATATCTCTGGAAAAGCTCCCAGAAATCGCTGAAACATTCCAGTACAGAATTAATTATTATTCAGATTCACGGGCGGGGGAAGTACGGGTTATGATGAAAAATGCTGGAAAAATTGACCCTTTTTCTATCGAATCTGCCCTTGATCACGGATCGTACGATGCGCTTAAGAAATCGGTTGAGCAACTTCCTGTCTGGACTGTTGAGGAAATTGAAAGGTCTGGTCTCAGTGGGCGTGGGGGAGCTGGATTTCCTGTTGGAAGAAAATGGAGATTTGTTGCGGACAATCCTCAGACACCCAAATACATCATATGCAACGCAGATGAATCGGAACCTTTGAATTTTAAAGATAGGGTTTTGATTGAAACAAATCCCCAGCAGCTTATTGAAGGAATGGCAATTGCTGGTTATGCTATTGGAGCATCTGAAGGGTACATATACATTCGCGGAGAATATGAATACCAAGCGAATTTGCTTCAAAATGCCATAGATCAAGCGCTCTCATTCAA
>JBJYWI010000119.1:0-4345 GCA_046259385.1 Anaerolineales bacterium | reverse complement strand
GATCATAATCGATAATGATTTCCATAATTTAGTACTAGAACGCCGTCACATTCGCCCACCATCAGCACCAGTTATATTCGAAAATAATTTTTAGGTAGGGGCTCGCGTTATCATCCTCAAAGGTGTGACGATTTGCTTTGGTAGTGTCATCTATGCTGGAAGTATGGTTATTCACAATATTTCAACAAGATCTCTGGTGGTCGGTAACCTAAACTGAAAAATTAGCTGGTATTTGGCGCTCCAAAGATAGGATTAGATCAAGATGATTATTTGGAATTGGATGCAATGCATATTCTTAGAATGAGAACACTAAGACATCTAAATTGTGCTAGAACCTCTCTTACGCATCGATTCAGTGTTGAGAAGAATGAAAATCTTTGTGGAATCTATGGTTGAAACTAATGGTCAATCATGATTAGTGTATTTCAGAGTTATGCCTAAATTTAACGTCCTTTTTATGCAATCGCAAACTTATTTTGGAGCTGATTCGTATATCCATTCACTGCTCATGCGCAATCTTAACCGTGAAAAATTTACCGTACACGTAGCGCTTAATTACGGTAACGGAAATGGCAAATCGGCTGCCGCGCAAGCAATTGAAGAAATACCGGATATTCACATTCGCCCTACCAGATTTGGGACTTCAGTTAATTTTCGTAGTAAGCGGGAGATCATCAAAAACACTGTCACGCAAAGTATACCCATGATATTTAGCCTGGCTGGTCTGGCTATTTATATTCGTTCCAAAAATATCCAGCTTATCCATTGTACTGAGAAACCACGCGATGCATTTTATGGTCAGATTCTCGCTAAATTAACCGGTGCCAAATGTGTGATCGAACTACATGTCAAAGCCGAGGATTGGATCAGCAAAAATGTGCAATGGGCTATGAGACAGGCAGATGGACTGATTGGCGTTTCTGAATTTGTCGCTCAATCCATTGTGGAAATGGGCTATCCTACAGAAAAGACCTATTTTGTTCTTAACGCAATTGAAGCTGATCGATGGGACCCTACTTTCGATGGCCGTGGTATCCGTGAAGAATTTCATATCCATGATGATACGGCACTCCTGCTTACTGTCTCCCGTCTCTGCTATTGGAAAGGTCATACAGAACTGTTTAAGGCATTAGCTAAAGTAAAACATCATACCCCCAACTTTAAGCTGCTTGTTGTGGGAGAAGACGATCCTCGAGCTCATCCTGGGCACGGCAGCTATACGGCTGAATTGAAAATGTTGGCTGAAGAACTAGGCATTAATGACCAAATCATCTTTACTGGTTTTAGATCCGATGTTGCCCAACTAATGGCCGCGTCCGACATATATACCATGCCAAGCTTTGAAGAACCATTTGGTATGGTTTTTTTGGAAGCAATGTGTATGCAGAAACCTGTCGTTGCACTTAATAATGGTGGCGCGCGTGAAGTGGTGGAACATAATAAGTCAGGTTTATTATCAGAGCCACAAGACATCAAGCAGCTTGCGAAAAACATCATCCAACTGATCGAAGCTCCAGAAATGCGAGAATGGATGGGCAAGTATGGCCGAGAGCGAGCCGAAACATACTTTACACCTCAGCGTATGGCTCTCGACACTGAACAAATCTACTATCAAATTTTAAATTTGGCAGATCGAGCTGCGATTTCTTGATAGCAATTTTAATATCATCTTAGGAAAAACAAATATGCACATTGGTTTCGTAGGCTGTGGCTATGTTGCTGATTACTACATGACCACGCTGAAAAATCACCCTGAATTACAACTTTTGGGAGTTTATGACATTAATCCGGAGCGCCAGCAGGCTTTTGCAAAATACCACAATGTGGCGACATACAGTTCTTTAGAAAAAATACTTGCGGATGATGGTTTGGATATCGTTGTTAATCTGACAAATCCTGACAGTCATTTTGATGTAAGCAAACGTGCATTGGAAGCTGGTAAACATGTCTATTCTGAAAAACCGTTGGCCATGGATTATGATCAAGCCAAGGCATTGGTAGAATTAGCCCAAACGAAAGGTCTGTATCTGGCATCAGCACCCTGTAATTTCCTTAGTGAAACAGCCCAAACGGTTTGGAAAGCGTTGCGTGAAAATGTTATTGGTTCTGTACGCTTGGCGTATGCAGAACTTGATGGCGGACTCATTCCTCACATGCCCTATGAAAAATGGGTTTCGCAGTCAGGCGCCCCCTGGAATGCCAGAGATGAATTTGAATCGGGTTGTACAGTTGAACACGCTGGTTATTACTTAACCTGGTTGACAATGCTATTCGGTCCGGCCAAATCAGTCACATCGTTTGCAACGGTTCTCATGCCGGATAAGGGAATCGAGTTAACGCGAGAAACGCCCGATTTCACATCAGGTTGTATTGAGTTCCACTCCGGTGTAGTAGCGCGTATGACCAATAGCATCATCGCCGACCACAATCATACACTCACTATTTTTGGGGACGAGGGGATCATTACTGTAGAAGATGGTTGGTATTATCATTGTCAGGTCTATAAGAAGAAGCGGCGGATGCACACACGGTTGGCAGAGATGCCAATAATATACGATCTGTTGGGTTATGGTCCTAAAAAAGTAACTATGTTACGCAACAACAATCCCAACTATAAGCGGAGAGGGCGCTACCAACGTATTATGGATTATAGTCGAGGTTTGGCCGAGATAGCTAAGGCAATTAAAGATCAACGTAAGAGTCGCTTGTCGGCGAACCACGCACTTCACATTACAGAAATAACCCTTGCGCTACAGCATCCGGAGAAAATGGGTTGTCCCCGTCAGATCGAATCGACTTTTGAGCCCATCGAACCCATGGAGTGGGCACGATAACAACAAAAGACGCATAACAAGATCATGAAAAAAATTCGTTGGGGCATTATCGGAGCCGGCAATATCGCATTGGCGTTCGCACAAGATGTCCATTTATTGCCTGATGCGGAAGTACTGGCTATTGGTTCGAGGTCCTTGAACAAAGCGGAGCAATTCGCAAATAAACTCAATATCCCACGTCCCTACGGCAATTACAATGACCTGGTTTCTGATCCGGACATTGATGTAGTCTATATCGCTACACCCCACGTGTTTCATAAAGAACATGCCCTTCTTTGTCTTGAGCATGGTAAATCTATATTAGTGGAAAAGCCTTTTACCACATCTGCAGATGAAGCTGCGGAAGTTATTAAATTTGCGCGTCATAAAAAGTTGTTTTGCATGGAAGCAATGTGGATGCGATTTATTCCGGCAATGCGCAAGACAGTCGAATTTATTAAATCGGGCGAATTAGGTGATATTCAGATGATCTCGGCTAGTCTTGGTTTTTATAATGAGATTGATCCTGAGCACCGCTTGTTTAACCCGGATTTAGGTGGTGGAGCATTGCTTGATTTGGGTGTTTACCCGCTCTCATTTATTATGCAGATATTAGGACGGCCATCTACCATTTCCAGCAAGGCGATAATCGGAGAAACGAACGTAGATGAGTACGCTGCCGTCCTGTTTGGATTTCCTGGCGGGCAAATCGCACAACTAACCACGAACATTCGCGCGACCCAGCGCAATGATGCATATATCATAGGTACGAGCGGTACCATGCTTGTTCACGCTCCGCTTTATCGTCCGACTAAGTTGACGTTGTCACGAAACAGTTCACCGATAGGTGAACTTTCGCAGAACAATGAGCTAATAGCACGGTTAAAGGAAAACAAAGCAGCTCGCAGCGCTTATCGACAATGGAAGCGATTTTCTTCACTCTTGCAAGGTACGCAGAATCTTAAGATCAATTGTGATGGCAACGGGTACGGTTATGAAATTACCGAGGTCGGCCAATGTTTGCGAGCTTCCAATATTGAAAGCAAGATTATGCCATTGGTTGAAACACTGGCGATTATGGAGACGATGGACAATATCCGACAGCAATGGCCGATAGAGGGAACTTCATTCAAATGATCGTTGATGTCGAAGAATCGTATATAGCGACAAAGCATAGATGGCAGAGAACAGCGTGTATAGAATAGGATTTGTAATTGAGCAAGTTCTTGGGCACATTACGCATGGCCAGAATTTACAAGCAAATGTGCGATCAGATGTGGAGATTGAAGACTATTGGAGTTTTCCGGTTTGGGATGCTACTGGTCTGGCCGGAATGATGCCCAACTGGACACTAAAAGCTGGATTACAAGCCCGCCACGATATACAATCCATACAGCACCAAACGACACTCGATGCACTTTTTTTTCATACCTATATTACGGCCCTTCTCTCGCAAAATTGGTTAAAACGGATCCCCAGCGTCATCTCGCTGGACGCGACGCCCCGCCAATACGATGAACTAGGCCAATCCT
>JBJYWI010000118.1:0-4536 GCA_046259385.1 Anaerolineales bacterium | reverse complement strand
CATCTCGTACTTCATCCTGAGCCAGACCACCTTGGGCCGATACATCTACGCCGTCGGTGGCAATGAGGAAGCCGCCCGCGCCTCGGGGATCAATACGCACAAGATCAAGATCGCGGCCTACTCGATCTGCGCCACCATTTCCGGGCTGGCGGGCATGCTGTTTGCGCTCGATGTCGGCTCAGTCCAGCCGCCGCAGTTCGGCAATTTCTTCAACTGGGATACATGCAGTGTAATCGAATTCTCTGGTTACAAAATCAAAAGATGTTGTCACTCCGTACGACAGCAAGGTATCAACCCTGTGTTGAATCTCATTCCACCTTCCCATGAAATTAACCCACAGCTGAGGGATTTCATTTTCCTGCGCTGTACCGTGGTATTTCATTCCAATAACCTTAAATGCAGGCCGTGTCGCAATTTTAGGTTCCATTTATAATGCCTCCTGATTTAGCTTTGAATCAAAATTTTGCCCTCACAATGTAAATTAATAAAACGATAGCACATTTGTTCTGTTTTGTCAAATCTACTTCTAAAACAATCTTTCGAATCCTGCATAAAGCGCTAACGGGATGATTTCAAACGATATAAAACCCGCTCCCATACGCTGGAGAATCTCCAAGTAATCTCAAGCCCGTTTAACCTCTATACATTCCAATATCAGGACTGCATCAGGTGGATCTCCCCGGAAATAAGATGCGCGCAGTATACCTTTTTTATACCACGATACAATATAATTACCCCCATGTCTCTTAGACTTGCTGCGAACGACCAGGCAATGCTGGACGGAAAACGCGGTCCAGCTCCGCAAATGGCAATGGAGATACTAACCCGCATGGCGGAGATTTTCTCTGCGAATGAGCTTCTGGATATCAGTGGAGCCCACATCGACAGCACGATTTACATAGGCGATGCCGGCCTGGAGTATGCTGAACGTCTGGCTGAATTAGGCGCCCGGGTCGCAATTCCAACCACCCTGAATGTAAGCGGCCTTGATGAAATGCGCTGGCAGGAATGGGACGTGAACAGAAATTGGGCACAGGCTGCCCGGCGACAGATGGTAGCTTACCAGAGCATGGGCGCTATCCCGACCTGGACATGCGCCCCTTACCAGACCAGCTGGAAACCCCGCTTCGGTCAGCAAATTGCATGGGGCGAATCAAACGCGATCGTTTATGCAAATTCTGTGATCGGCGCACGAACTGAGCGCTACCCTGACCTGCTGGACATTTGCTGCGCTATCACCGCCCGCGCTCCTGCAGCAGGACTGCACCTGACTGAAAACAGGGCGGGTCAGATCCTTTTTAAACTGGTGGGAATCCCCGAATCTTTGCAAAAAGCGGATGAATTTTATCCTGTCCTCGGTCATCTGGTCGGCAAAATAGCACGCGAAAGGATTCCGGTGCTTTCTGGTTTCAATAACGCACCTACCAGTGACCAGCATAAAGCATTTGGTGCAGCCGCGGCTTCATCCGGGAGTGTCGCGCTTTACCACATGGTTGGGATTACTCCTGAAGCTTCAACATTACATTCCGCGTTTCAGGGAAGAGAACCGGAAGACATCATTGATTTAACAATGGGCGATTTGCGCGCTGCCCGTGCTGAATTAACCACTGCCCTGGGAGATCAACTTGACATGGTCGCCCTCGGTTGTCCGCATTTCTCCATCGATGAATTTAAAAAACTTGCTGCACTTGCTGATGGGAAACAGGCTCACCCGCAGGTTCTCTTTCATATCACGACCAACCGTTTGCAGCTCGAACAAGCAAGCCAGAATGGGTATCTCGAACCTCTGCAAAATTTTGGCGCCAGGTTTACGACCGATACATGTATCCTTGCGACCCCGATGCTAAACCCGGAGATAAAAAACCTGATGACAAACTCGGGTAAATACGCTTATTACTCCCCGGGGATGTTGAATACAAATATCACGTATGGCAGCCTCGCAGATTGTGTCCGTTCAGCAGTTGCAGGCCGGATTATCCAAGAAGGAAGGTTATGGGAAGGATAATTACCGGAGAAGTGGTCGTTCCAGGCAGGGCGGAAGGAACAGCGCTGGTCGCGGACGAACCGATTTCTTTCTGGGGTGGTTACAACTTCCATTCCGGAGAGATCACCGACAGGCGCCACGGGCTTTCCGGTGAAATCGCTGCCGGCAAGGTGCTGGCAGTTCCATTCACACGCGGGTCCTCAACAACGACAGCAGTGCTGCTGGAGGCACTGCGCAACGGCACTGCCCCGGCGGCTATAATCACAACGGGTGTCGATACTTTCTTCGCCCTGGCGTGCATCGTCGCCAGGGTCATGTATAACGCCACAATACCGGTGATATCAGTATCCAGGGATAGCTTCTCCACACTGGAGAATGGCGTTCATTTGTCCATAAACGAACTGGGCGAAATCAACATCCATTAAATCTTCATTCATTTTTGGGGTTTCAAAATTCCAGGACTTTAGATTTCCACTTTGAAAATTCGCCGGGCAACTAAATCTGATACCTCTACACTCACGTCTGTGCTGGTAAGCGCTTTTGCTCAGGATCCTGCTCTGCGCTGGTTTTTTCCAGGAGAAGAAGATTACCGGAACAGAGCGCCGCGCTTTTTCTCGATCCACCTAAAACAGAAAATCCGCCATGGAACCGTATATACTGATGAAATGCTTCGCGGAGCAGCTCTGTGGGACCCTCCCAGCGGAATGAATCAATCCCGTTTTGAAAAATGGGAATTCAAAACCTATTTGCTTCTAATCCACGGAATAGATTACAGCCGGACAATGGAGGGCAGAAGTGTATTTGAGCAGATCCGGCCTGAGTTTCCGCACTGGTACCTCTCCATCCTGGGAGTGGATCCTGCCAGCCAGGGGCGGGGTATCGGTTCTGCACTGCTGCGCCCGATTCTGGAAAAATGTGGAAGAGAAAGGATTCCAGCATATCTTGAAACCGCCCACGAGAATAGTCTTCACTTCTATCTGGGGTTGGGATTTATAAAAACCAGCCAATTTAATCTCCCAAACGGTCCAACTCTTACAGCTTTGTTGAAAAAACCATCAAAGACATAAAACAGGTCGGGATTGGATAATATCCAGAATCTCGACATTGTAAATTGGAGGCTAGATGGACGAAAAGAGCAGTGTGCTTAATAAATTGATCGAAGCAAGATCGATAACGCTCCAATTGTTGCAACCGCTTTCGCAGGACGAGCTCGATCTTCGTCCTCCAGGTAGTCTGGTAAGCGGGGAATGGTCGCTTGGAGAAGTCTTTATGCATATCGCATTGGATGAAATTTACCTGCGCGAATTGATCGCCCGTCCACTATTGGAGGGAGTTAAGCCTCCCGAGGGGATCACCTTCCTGCCGCCGCCTCCGCCGATCGGTGTTAACAAAGATGTCATCTTATTCTGGTTTGAGCGCGCCCGCTCAGGGACGATTTTTCTCTTCGAAAACTGGCCTGAGGACGCGAACCTAAAACTGACTCATAAAGGCGGGTTTGATGAAGGCATGAATGGGCTGGAATGGTTGGCAGGGTATGCCAGCCATGAGGCGTTCCATCACAGGCAGATTCAAGATTTAATTGATCAGAATTATTAAGAGATGAATAATTGAATTTAATGGATGACCTGAAGGGTAACGACAATCGAATCTCTAGCAAAAATATACATGCGTTCATCATCCCCCTCGTGGTTGGGATAATATTCTTCTGTTTTGTTCTCCTGTTTTATCCTTTCCGGGAAAGGCTGCAGTTTGATTATGATGAAGGGATAAATCTAATCGTTAGCATGTTGATAAAAAGTGGATATCCCTTGTATGAACAGGTATCCAGCGATCAACCTGCCCTTTTTGCATATTTACTTGCTGCAATGATTAACTTGGTTGGAATAAATTTAACAATAAGTAGAATTCTTATCTTAATATTTTCCAGCGTACTCGTTTGGGCTTGTGCACAATTCTTACAATTGGTCTGGGGAAGTATTCATTCAGTTCTTATGCTTTTTCTAATAATTCTACTTCCTTTTTACATGCAATTAAGTGTCTCAATAATGTTCGGATTACCAGCCATCGCAATGGCAATTTTATCTCTCCTTGCATTAATTCTATGGCACCTTTCAAAAAAGAATCTTTGGTTAATCCTATCAGCAATTGCACTTGGAATATCAATTCATATTAAACTATTCACAGCTTTTCTTGTTCCCATATTTTTAATCGGGATATCTACAACCCAAATTAATTATTCGAGAGGCCAAAGATTTTCAATCAAGTGGTTTAAACCTGCAATTATCTGGGGGATCAGTTTTTCGGTATTTTCAATTACATTGGGATTATCATTTTTTAATTCAGAGAGTTTTTCTTCAATAGTCCAACCCCATTACAATTCAAGCACTACCGATTCCTTAAGAGATTTCCATAATACGATCAATTATCACTTACTCAACATTCGAGAATTTGTCATTTTAGCGTTGATCGGAGTTCTAATCACCATAAAAAAGCGGAACTGGTTAACGATTTATCCAATATCCTGGTTCATTATTGGATACTTATTACTAAAC
>JBJYWI010000117.1:0-5704 GCA_046259385.1 Anaerolineales bacterium | reverse complement strand
TGGAGAAGGATGGGGAACCAGTCTTGATGGAAGTAGCAGAAGAGAACGATAATGAGAATGATAACGAAGATGTTGATCTTTCTCAGAACTCCACAGTGGCCCCAGTGGCCGAACAACCGCTTGAGAATCAAGCTTTGGAAAACAGCTTAGATGCCAACGAGGTTGAAAAAGAAGTCGAACCGACTCCAGAACCTGAAGCTTCACCCGCTCTTTCTGCATATGAAGAGTACTTGAGGGACAACGATCCAAGCAATATCGACTTGACCGCAAATCACTCAGAGGAAAATCAAACGATTGCTATGGCACCTGCCGAAGGAGAAGTGACAAATTCAGAAATCAACATGGAGGATGTGGACGCAGGCCTGACCGTTGATATGGACACTAAAAATGCTCACGTTTGGAATGAGTTAGGTAATGTTTATTTCAACGCAGGATCATTTGATGATGCAATTGCCGCCTATGGCAGAGCTATCGAATTAGACAGGCAATTTGCCTGGCCATATACAAATCTGGCGCTTTCATACGTGCAAAAGGGAAGCTTGGCTGAAGCTATCAAGCTGTATCAGCGTAGCATTGAGTTGTTCTCAAACGAGAAGGACAAAGCTATCACCTGGAATCGCCTGGGCAATGTCTATCGCCGCCTGAATGATTACGAAAACGCAATTGCAGCCTACCAACGTGCTGATGAACTGGATCCGGGCAACACAGCCATTACCCACCAATCAAGATTCAGCCTGCTTGGAAGTGAAAAGGTCGATCAGGAAGCTAGATATTCCCTGTAGTTGGAGGTTGGAATGAGTGAACATGAACTCTGGAATGAGCTAGGCAACCTGTATTTTTTATCTGGCTTCAAAAAACAGGCTGTACATGCTTATAAAAAAGCAATCCAAATTGAGAACGACTTTGGCAAACCTTACAGCAACCTGGCTCTGATATATATGAAACAGGCTAAATATGAGGATGCCATCAAATTGTACAAAAAAAGTTTGGCTCTCCTGAAAGATGATGTAGAAAAAGCTATCACTTGGAACAGGCTAGGAAATGTTTATCGACAGTTGAAGGATTATCAGGAAGCTGTTTATGCCTATCATTGTGCTAATGAGCTAATGTTCAAAAATGATGAAATTCATGAACTTTCAGATCAAATGCTCTATATTTCATCGGAATCAGAAGCCTTGTCATATGAAGTGATTGAAGATCATCATGACATTCATAACCACCATGCTAGCTTTACACTTGACGTAGAACCTGAATTCGATGAATCACTTCCTGAATTAGCACTGGTTGAAGCAGATGTTTTAGTAGATAAAACCTTCTACAACCAAAATACCGACAAAGATCTGACAGGCGAAGTTATCGTAGCGCCTAATCCGTCCCCCTCTGTCGAAATTGTGGAAATGCCTGGTCCGGCTGTTCAGAGAAGCAGACCACTAGAACCTTCAAAGGAAACTACATCAGAGGAAATTCCCCACATAGCTTCAGAAGTGGAAACGTTGAACGGATCGGAAGTGAATAATCTTCATGAAGAACCTTTGAACAAGGGGTCTGACTTTGAACCAAATAACAGTGCACAACTCGATAATTCTCCGGAAAACGAAGATGCCGAAGCAGTGGTAAATGAGTCAGAACTAATAACCTCGGAAACAAACACAAATCTCGATGAGGAAGCGCTCTCGGCAGGTATAGAACTTGCGGAGCCTATCGCCCAGGCTGAAGGAGATGCCGGAGCGCTTCCAGTCGGGTTTTCACAAACAACTCCAGAGGAAAGCACCTCTTCAAGTATAGATGGATTAGAAACAGATGCTGAGTTCGTAGAGATTGTTACCCAGGCTACAGAGGATGTTGATTCTCTAACTGATGAGTCTGCACCTATCTTGCCGGAAGCAGATATAAGTCCGGAGGAGAGTGAACCCGAGATATATTCTGTATTGACAGAGCCTACTACACAGGCTGAAGAAGATATCAATGCATTACCGGATGAATTATTACAAACATTTCAAGAGACAAAACTCCCTGTGGACCGTGTACCGTCTACAGATCCCGAGTCCGTAAGCTCAATCACTCCAATAGGAGATGGAACCGATATAAATGGAGAACCCAATTCCGATCTGGTGATTGGTAATCCACCCAGGGATATCGTCCAGGATGCTGAAGGTGAAGATGTTCAGGGAGCAGATAAGGAGATTGCTGTAGAAGAAGAAAAACTTACGCAGCAAATTGAGATTAACCCACGTAGTGCTACAACTTGGGAGGCTTTGGGGACCCTATATAAAACTGCTGGCCGATATGAAGAAGCCATCCAGGCTTTCAAACAGGCGATTGCAATTGCACCGAGGGAAGTATCTTACTACCATAATTTAGGCTTGGTTTATGCGGCTCAAGGAAACAATACAGATGCTTTTAACACCTTCCAGAAGGTTCTCGAGCTCAACCCAAATCATAGCCTCACTCATGCCTCACTTGGTGGATATTACAAAAAAATGGGATTGGAAGAGCTTGCAGAGAAGCATATAGGGAAAGCTATGAAACAAATCTACGCAAGTGAAAACGAATACAATCGTGCCTGCCTTGAGGCAATTTGTGGAAATATTGAGCAGGCAATTGAACTTCTTCGCATCGCGCTAGAAAAAAAACAGACTTATGTAGATTGGATCTTGCACGATCCAGATCTGGACCCCTTGCATGAAGATGAACGTTTCAAACAGTTGATTGCCGATTTCAGCCAATAAATGATTCGTTTTGAAAGCTGCCCTTTGCTACAAATTCTAGGAATATGCAAACGTAATGATGCAAGATTTTATGAAACCCGCCGATCCATTTAGAAAGCTAGTGATTAGGCTAGTAAAAATAAGGATCGGCGGGTTTCGACAAAATTCCAGTTTGAAAACTCACAAATCTCCAATCATTTGGATATTAGCGTATGACGAAGAAGATCAAGTTTCCTTTTGTGATAGATGTTTCCAGTTGGAAAGGTTCAATCGACTGGAACAATGTCTATCCCAGACCTGATCTCGTTATTTGCCTAGCCAGTGCCGGAGCCCACGACATAGATGATCTGTTTCCGATACATTGGAATAATTTGAAGCACTTGCAAATCAAAAGAGGGGCGTATCACATATTCGATCCCAAAATTGATAGTCAACCGCAAATCAACAACTATGTAGAGACGGTGGAACAGTCAGGAGGTTTTGATAGCAATTGTGTTGCACCAATATTGGATGCAACAAACTTACAATGTAATCCAAGGAAAACTCCTCTTGAGAGGAGGCTTAGACAGTGTCTGGAAGAAATGGAAAGTTATACTGGAAAAACTCCTATACTTTTAATTAGTAGACGTTATTGGAGTTTTCTCAAGGATCGAAAAGGCAATTATCCCGATTGGGCAAATGATTATTTACTTTGGACTCCCTGGTACCCATCGGACCCAAATATTTACAATCGCCCTCCGATAAACACTTTGCCAAACGGATGGGAAGAATGGGCGATCTGGAAATATGATGAAGCCGCAACCATTTCGGGCATTACTGGCTATATCTCACTAAGTACCTTGTCCGAATCCTATGCAATGCAAATAGGGCTTGCTTTTGAAAATGACAGTATAAGCTACTTACAACACAAACGTACAAAATTCGAAGCCACCATTGTTACCAATGAAGGCGCAATCATTCGTAGACAGTCAAGCATGAATTCAAAAATGCTGGCATTCCTTGCGAAGGATAGCAAAATAATAGGTGAATCTATAGAATTTATTAACGATTATGAAGCCTGGTTGCATGTTACAAAACCCGTCAGTGGCTGGTGCCCCATAGTACATACCGGAAGAATTTATTTATCCATTGGTGCCGCTGATTAAGATATTAGTTGGGAACAACTTCTCGAACAGTGTATCCAAAACTTTTAGAAACCATCCCGTGTTTAAAAGGCAAATACTATGGTGAGGGGATACCATAACGTCTGCCTTTTTAAATTTTTTAGTTTCGCCAGAAAAGGCGATCGAACCTTAAAAACAACCACAAAATCGGTTTACAGAGATGGCAAAACTGGAAGGCTGTCAGTGCGCCTTCCCATAGTCATCTGCGGTAGTCCATTGTCAAACAACAGCCCAAGGCGAAACGGCAAACACCTTTTGGAGACAAGTTTCGATTTGTTGCGATGGGGCAAATGTTTGCAAAACTGATCGCAATAGGCTCTGGAAATGCTCGAGGCGGTGTTGGCGGATGAAGTCTGCCAGGGTCGCTTTGGAAGGGTTAGAACGGTAAGCCAGCGCCATGCGATATTGCAGGTAGTTGATGGCCAGCATGACTACGGAAAACCACTTCTCAATGGCTTCAAAGGATTGCAAGCGGAAATCACCCAGCCCGAGGGCATTTTTCAAGTAGAGGTTATCCACTTCTACACACCAACGCTTCTGGTAATATCTCAAGACTTGTTGTGCACTCAAGGTGAGATCTGTGCAGACGAAGTACTTGGGGAACTTATCCCCGGGGCGTTTTTTAGAGATGATTGCGTGGACAGGTTCAGCAAGATCTTCCAGGTATCCTCGAATGCTGCGGGTGTAATATCTGGGAGCTTTGCGGTGTTCGTCCACAGCCTCGAGCGTGATGCGCTCGTAAGGCCGGTGCTTGAGCGTCTGGTTATATTGGGATACTCCTACTTTGTCGATCAGCCGGTTGGACTTGATGGCACAGATGACATGCCACTGCTGTCTGCGGCAGAATTTGATCAGTCTCTTGGAAGCATACCAGGAGTCAAAGAGCACGTAGACTTTGTGTCCTTTGGGCAACAGTGTGGTCAATTCCACCAGGATCTGTCGTGCCAAAGCATATTTGGTGCGGAAGTGCAAACGTTCTCCTGGAGCACGTTTGCGGTTGAGACGACGCACGGTCTTCTCTCGCAGATACAAACGTGTGTCGAACAAGAAACCGAATGGCCCGACTTGCAGATGCACTTCGACATATACATACCCATTGGTGTAACTTTGTTTTTTCCGGCTGCTCTCCGTATGATTATGCTGATAATCTACAGCTTCCAGGTGCCTGGTAGCTTTGCCCTTCTTGCCCAGACTGTCGTCAATGCTGATGAAGATTTCAAAAGCCACTTGCAGCTTGCTGGCCAGTTCAAGAAATGTATTCACCATCCAGCGCTTGCGGGCTGAACCTATGTCTTCTGGTTCCCAGGGACTTTCACGCAGAAAGTCTGCCCCACTCTTCGGATCAGGCTGGCTTTTCAGCAGACGATACAGCCCACTGATGGTCTTGGTCTCGTTACTGGTCAGCAACGCATCCACCATTTGGATCAAGTGCCGTATTTGCGGTTGGTAAAGTACGATGTTCAGCGCACCAATATATGCGACAAGTTCTTGTGAGTGTTGTACAATTGCTGTGAGCATTGGTTTTTCCTGGTATCTGGATTTGTGGCAACTTATCCTACCAGATTCCCAATGCTCATCCCATTAAAGCGAAACTAAAGTAAATTCTTCGTTGCGTATGTGGAATAAAGCACGAGGAACTTGCTAGTTCTTCGGGGCGGTAATTGCCCTACCGCTTCAACTGGGAATTTAGAAACCAAAAACATACCGACCAACATTTGTGTGGACAGTATGTTCTTGCAGTATGTATGGATGCTATTTTACTGCTTCTTGCATATTTATCCGAACTTATATCCAATGGTTTGCCTTCAAAAGCGATGATTTTAGTTCAGATTT
>JBJYWI010000116.1:0-3655 GCA_046259385.1 Anaerolineales bacterium | reverse complement strand
TTTACATAGCCTGATAGGTTTAGGAAAATTCTATTTCAACTGAGCAGAGTATAATCTGCAATTTAGGCTTCAACATATAAATTCCACCTGTGGAAGTGGCAGGTTTTTATAGTAATTTATTATTACGATACGGATGGTTTACCCTAAACCACATTTCGAATTATTGGGTTTGCTGCAGGAAGCCATGCTTACTCCGAACCGGTAGGAATCAATATGATTGTTTTTCTGGAAGGGAATCCGGAAAACCAGACTGCCTTTATGTGAGTTTAATATGATTTGTTGCTTGTGCATGCCATAATTTCAGCAAAATAACTTAATAATTAATCTACGAATAAAGAAAAGGAGAAAAAATGAGAAACAGAAGACAAGAACGTCGTGAACAGCGCCAAGAAGACCGCCGGGAATTCGGCAGAGGCGGCACAGCTACCCGTTACCAGATGCGTCAAAAGCTGGTTTCGTTTGGCGACGATTTCTGGATTGAGAATGACCGCGGTCAAAAAGCCTTCAAAGTCGACGGCAAGATGCTGCGGGTTCGGGACACGCTTTTTTTTTGAAGATGCACAAGGCCGCAAGCTCTGCAAGATTCAGACAAAAGTAATGCGTATTAAAGACAGTATGGAAATAGAGGGCGCGGACGGAGAGCGTTTGGCGATGGTAAAAAAAGCATTGATTACCCCGCTGCGTGATCGCTGGGTAGTGAAGGTGGGTAATGGTCCAGACCTGGATGTGCAGGGCAATATCCTTGACCATGAGTACAGCATTGGTGAAGGCAGGGACAAAATTGCTGAAATTTCCAAGAAATGGTTCCGGCTGAGGGACAGCTACGGCGTCCAGGTTGAGGAAGGCCAGAACGATGTTCTTATACTGGCTGTGACGGTTGCCATCGATATGATGGCTCACCAGGGACGATAGAAAAAATGATATCGACTGGAATATTCACCAAATAAAACTTATAAAATAAGGAGTAAAATAACAAAAGAATAAAATCCTACATCAAATTACAATACCTACATACCCCCAGAGATATTAACCCCTGATAACGTAGAAATTTCAATTGGAGAACTGCAATTCTTCGATGGCGTGCCCACCTATGAAAAGGTCGAAATGGTGTATGACAATCTGGACCGCATGCATGGTGGAATGGTTTTCCTTAATGCCATGCCGGGGGCATCCGTTTACGCGCTTGTCAAAGGGCAGCAAAGTTTAGGCGCAGTTGCCAATAACAAGGTCACGATCGCTGAAGAGCTGATAGATTCAAATCCCTTTAACCTGACTGCAAATACTCCACTCTCTAAGTTGCGCCTTCGATAACAACAAAAGAAGATAGGCCAATTGTGATGGAAGTTCCCCCGGAATGTTAGGTGCATTCAACGATCTGTGGTTCCGTTACGTCGAGGATATTGGTCTGGCTGTTCCCTGCTTTTGCCACCAGGATATTCCGGTGAGATACCGGACGAGTATTTTGTCCTGCAGCCTAAAACTTAACGGGTCTGGATTTTTATGCGCGTTTCGATTGCAGAAGGTCTTGAAGCAGCGGTCAAGAATGTCAAAGACAATCTGAAAATTTACCCGCTTTCCCAAAAAGATGATCCACCCGAATGGAATTTATCAGGTGCTCCAAACAAACATTCAACACCATTCATGCCAACAACTTCCATTTTTACGAGGAAATCGATGCCTTGATCCAGGAAGAGAGCATGGAAATGCTTGATGTGGAAACGCGCGGCTTGTTGTCTTCAATAGGGATCGTCGAGGGGAAACAATTCAATCCTGATACCCGCATAAAGAAACTGCTCACCGAAGCGGTTACGGTTGGGAATGCGACAACCCATGCAATCGTCTGGTACCCGCGTGCAGACCCGTTCCCAATTGGAGACCAACCAGTCATTCCCCACAGTTGGCAGCCTGAGTGAAGGTTTCAAACAGAACACCGACGGCTGGTATGACGTATACTTCTCACCAGAAGCCCCGGCTGGCAAAGAAGGAAACTGGCTGCAAACCGTTCTTGGAAAAAGCTGGTTTGCAATTTTGCGGATGTACGGACCACTTAAACCCTGGATTGAACAAACTTGGAGTCAAGGTGAAATCGAACATTTAGGATTATGAAAGCAAGGTAGGCTTCAAAGAAATCAAATAAATAAAAATCAGGGACCGCCTCGCAGGGTGCACCGCTCTGGAGATTGAAAATAAAGTATTCGAACCGCTTGGACCTCCTTATAAAAAGTCACATAGGGAACCACATACACATTGCTAATGTTATCGGATGGGAACGAAAAAGCGCATACATAGAATGCATCTATGTTGAGCGGCGATTGGGTTGTCGCGGAAAATGTTGAAAATGTACCGGTGATAAATTAGACCGCTTTCTCATTCAAATAAATTCTTGGAAGCATCATAAAAACGAATTAAATATGTGGTGCTTCCACGATTTCCATCACAATCAAAGAAAAATCGAGTCAGTAATAAAGTTCATCTACCACGCTGAAATAGAATTTTAGGCTGTTGTTCTTTTCCTGCTGGACGGTGCGAATCTGTTAATTAATAAAGCGATCGTTGTAACCTTAAATGGAAAAATGCATCAACATTAACATAGATATCTGGAGGGATAGATGACATGCAAATCCTTATTCGGTTCTATAAAGATAATTACAATCAATTTAAAAAACTTCCTTAACCTACATTTTGGGATAATGTATAGGTATTCGTAAATTTTCCGGGAAAACGATTTGTTAAGGGAGGAGGTGATTTTGTAAGTTATTACTCGAAGCCATTTTTCACAAATGTTTCAATTAACTAATTTATTAATATTCAAAATAAAAAGGAGATACTTATGGAATATATACAAAATTTATTATCAGGACAAGTTGGTCAGGGTGTATTGAATTTACTATTAGCGCTGTTTATTCTCATTGTCGGTTGGATAGTCGCCCGCATTATCGCGCGGATTGTGCGCGGTTTATTGAAGCGCACTGATCTGGATAACAGGTTAGCATCCTACCTGGTCGATCCGGATGAAGAAAGGGTAATCAATATTGAGGACATTTTTGGAAAAGTGGTCTTCTGGCTTCTAATGCTTTTTGTGCTGGCAGCATTTTTCCAACAACTTGGGTTAGCTCAAATCGCGACGCCCATTTCCGTTTTTCTGCAGAGGCTTACAACAGATTACCTACCCAGGTTCGGAGGGGCAGCTCTGTTAACCGGAATAGCCTGGTTAGTGGCGACTGTATTGCGATTTCTTGTAAAGAAATTAGTATCCCTTACCCGTCTTGATGAACGGATGAGCGAACACGGCGCCCTTGAAGAGGGTGAAAAAGTCACTTTCGGGGATTCGCTTGCAACAGCGGTTTTCTGGTTTGTTCTGCTGCTTTTCCTGCCCTCAATTCTTACAGCGCTTGGAATCGGTTCGATTGCAGATCAATTTAAAGTAATATTCGATCAAATTTTTGCTTATATACCCAGCATATTGGCAGCTGCGGTTGTATTTCTCATTGGTCTGTTTCTGGCGAGGGCGATCCGCTTGATCGTCGCTAATTTGCTGAAGTCAATCGGTACGGATAAATTCGGGCAGCAGGTCGGTTTGAAGGAGGAGCGCTCTCTTTCTGATTTGATCGCTTCCCTGATTTACATGTTTGTCCTGCTGGTAATCATTGCTGCG
>JBJYWI010000115.1:0-2475 GCA_046259385.1 Anaerolineales bacterium | reverse complement strand
GACAGGGGACGCCAGCGCACTTCGCGATCCGACCAGCAGCGCAAAACCGACGGCCGCTGCCGGGAACAGCAGCCTGACCAGGAGTGATATCATTTGTGGGTTCATTTAAATGGATCTCAATCTGATTCTCGGAGGTAGGAAAGATCCTACAGGGAATTTCTGCAGAGCGATAACGAATCTTCACGCTAAATTCATTTAAAACATCTGGAAGCTTACCTGAAATCCAATTAATATTTGATACGTTAAATTTGGATTTCCTTCTTGCTTCATTTCCACCTACAATAATTGTGTTTGTAGAAGCGTTTTTGTTGATTACATATAACGGTTGGGAAGAGTGAACCCCCAACCCTTTTCTTTGTCCTATTGTATAAAATGCGACACCTGCGTGTTTTCCGATTAAATTTCCCTCGATAGAATAAATATCCCCGCATTTTTCAAGATGGGAGGCATTTCGACGAAGAAAATTTTGGTATGAATCATTTCCAATAAAACACAAATCCTGGCTCTCCGGTCGATCAAATACCGGAAGTGAGAATTCCCTGGCTAAGTTTCGGACCTCTTCCTTTTTATGAATACCAAGGGGAAAAAGAGTGGTGGATAGTTGGCCTTGATCCAGCATATATATAACATAAGATTGATCTTTCTTCTTGTCCAGGGCTTTTAACAATTTTATCTTTCCATTTGATGATTGTTCAATTCTGGCATAATGTCCAGTAGCAAGGTATTGGGCGTCAAATTTTTTGATTTCATCCAACAAAAATCCCCAACGGATTAATTGATTGCAAACCAGACATGGATTAGGTGTAATACCCTGTGAATATCCATTCATAAAATATTCGACTACATTCTTTTGAAATTTTCGCCTTGCATCAATCACATAGAAAGGGATACCAATTAAGTTCGCCACCCGACGAGCATGAATGACAGAATCAGGAGCGCAGCACTTGTTTTCTTCTCCAAATCCAGGTTCGCTCCACAACCGAAGCATGATACCAATTACTTCATAGCCTTCTTTGTCCAGCAATGCTGCAGTGACTGAACTATCAACTCCACCGCTCATCGCGACGACTACGCGAGAATTTTCAACCATCTAATTAGTATTCCAAATTCGATCAATTAAGCGCGGCAATAAATCACAGAAACGCTTAACATTATTTCTTGTCGTTTTACTTCCAGGGGTAACTCTGAATGAATCCATTCCCCAACAGTCTTCCAGAGGTAAGGACATCAAAACATTTGAGGGTTTTGGATTACCACCTCGACAAGCTGAACCTGAAGAACATGCAAATACTTCAATAACCATCAAGATTAAAAGCTCGTTTCCATCCCATGACCAAAAACAAGACTGGTATGATTTGGCTGTATTCCTAACAGTGTGGTGTTCAGGGGGGCTAATGAGAATATGGTTAACTTTTCTTCTTTTTCTTTCAGGAAGAGCGATTCCTCGAAGTTCTAGAATATCGCTCTCCATATCGAAATAAGTAAAATTCATCTCGTCATATAGGCAGTTTAATCCACTGGTGAGCTCATCTCGCGCTTTCTGAACAAAGCCTTCGACCGATTGATCAAAAAAAAGAATAGATAATAGGTTTACAAATTCATTGTTAAAATAAGCTGGCATACAATCAATCATTCGAGGATCTAACGTTGCAGCGGCAGCATTATCTAAATAAATTTGTCTGGGTTTTAAAGAACTATTCATTATTAACCTTATCAACAATTAACCAAAAAGAGACGTTATATTTATGATAATAATTACTTACTATTAAACCAGTGTACTGAGCACTATTCTATCTAATTTTTAACTCTCACACAAAGAAATTTTGGAGCAATAAGGTTAGAGTGGTAAAATTTTTTGTAGTTTTCGATACATTAATTCCAAATTGATTAATTAAATTATGGATATCATCGATGGGTGAATTATTTGGGACAGATGGAATCAGAGGGAATGCCGGTACCTGGCCGATAACTACAGATTTCTTTTATAAGATTGGATTGGCTGCTGGCTATGTCCTTTCTGAAGGAACCAGCAACACTCACATACTTATTGGAAGGGATACTCGAGCCTCGGGAGAGGAACTGCAGGATGCACTGGTGTCCGGCATGATATCAAGTGGGCTGAGTGTGATCGATTCAGGCGTTATAACAACTCCGGCTGTTTCGATGCTTATAAAGAAACAAAATATCTCTGCTGGTGCTGTGATATCTGCATCTCACAATCCAGTTGAACAAAATGGAGTAAAGTTCTTTAATCGGTCGGGGGATAAATTATCGGACAGCCAGGAAGAAAAAATTGAAAGCTTTTTATTTAGAAATAACCTTATTGAATCATACAACCGCAAAGGTCGCTTGATTGATGGCCACGATTATTCCAGTTTGTATACACATTCTTTGATAGAGGAACACCCTAATAATTTCTTACACGGTATAAAAATATTGGTTGATTGTTCGAATGGGGCTGCTTCAGCTTTAGCG